>NZ_JBIMPP010000039.1:0-72745 GCF_043906805.1 Actinomadura sp. SCN-SB
GGGCCCACCGGCGTGGGCTCGCAGAGAGCGGCCGCCGGCCGGCGAGGTTGTTGTCGTGAAACTTCTTTCGGTGAATGTCGGTGTGCCGCGTCCCAATCCTTGGAAGGACACGCGGCTGACAGGGATCGACAAGCGTCCCGTGGACGGGACGGTCATGGTGACCGCCCCGGGCGCCAAGGGCACCGGATCGGTGGGGCTCGCCGGGGACCGGGTTTATGACGTCAAGCATCACGGGGGCCCTGATCAGGCCGTGTACGCGTATGCACGCGAGGATCTCGATATGTGGGAGGCCGAACTCGGGATGGCACTACCCAGCGGGGTCTTCGGGGAGAACCTCACGACGACCGGCGTGGACGTGAACGGCGCCCTCATCGGCGAGCGGTGGCGCGTGGGCCCGACGGTGATCCTGGAGGTGGCCGGACCCCGGATTCCATGTTCGACCTTCCAGGGGTGGTTGGAGCGATCCGGCTGGATCAAGCAGTTCACCGAGGCCGTCAGGCCCGGCGCCTACTTACGCGTGATCGAGGCGGGCGAGATCCATCCCGGTGTTTCCGTGGAGATCCTCCATCGACCCCAGCACGAGGTGACCGTCGCCCACACCTTCCGCGCGCTGACCCGCGAGGCCGACCTGCTGCCCGACCTGCTCGTTGCCGAAGCGCTGCCCCGGGACGTCCTGAAAACCGTCCGCAAGCGCGTGGAGGGACGCTGACCGCCGCCGAAGGCCACATCGCCATGCTCGACCACCCCGGGGCCTGGCCAAGATCAATAGGGGAGAACCAGACCCAGCCGGCCTCGGCAAGCTCGAAGCTCCGGACACGACTCAGCCGTCGGCCGAACAACGCATTCTTCAGATCGAGAGAAAAAGTGAGCCGATGAGGTCGATCGTCGCGCCGTGCGGACGCTGAAAGCCTGCGACGCCGGCGCGGGTTCCTTCGCTGTTCTCGGCGATGCCATGCCAGTGGTGGATCGCCGGCGGACACGCCATCGAGCTCGCCGTCGGTCATCACGTCCGCGACCACGGTCACATTGACGTGGTAGAGCTGCGCTGGGATCAGCCCATGTTGGCGATGTCTTGCAGGGTTGGCGCTGGCTGAGCCGAGCCCTGCCGCATTGCTTCGGCTCGCACCCCTGGCATGAACGAACTTGCGTGTTGAACTGGAGAATGCAACCCCAGGCGCTGTACCTCTACACGCGTCTGGCTCTTCGCAGGGCCGGCACCGAGGCCACCACCGGGGAAGGCATCCAGAGTCCGCTGTCCGCTGGTTGTGGCCGTCAGGAGCAGCAACGTTTGTTCGCTGGTTTGAGCGATGGCTGCCAGGGAGCCAGGGCGGTGATGTCGATGAGATCTGGTGACGATGTCATAAAGATGCATGGGTGAAGGGTGGCTCCGCGGTGCGGTCCCGCCCTTGCCGAGGGAGCGGTTGATCTGCGGGGACCTCGTTCGCCGAGCTCAAGCCGCCCAAGAACTTGTTCACATCGCTGTGGGGTAGTGCGTCGGTCGAGTAGGGCTGGTTCAGCGGTCTTGAAGTGTGGCAAGCGTGCGGGCTGCAGGCGTGAGCGCGGCGGCCAGGCGTTGGCGGTCGGGTTCGGGTAGGGCGCCCAGGTCGTCATCGAGGTCGGCGAGCAGGTCGGCCACCACCTCGGCGACCAACTCGGCGGTGTCGGCGGCTGGGCCGAGTTTGCTGCGGGCCGCGTCCACTCGTGGCGGGGTGAGCCGCTCGACCGCAGTGGCCAGCAGCCAGGCGGGGACTCCCGTCACTCCGCCGGGCGGTGGCACGAACGGCCGGGCGCCGGTGTAGCGGGCATCCTCGGCGAAGTCGGGGTGCTTGACCTTCAGGACCGGCCGTGGTCCCCGTTCGCTCGTATCCCAGGATCCGGCGGGCTTGAGGACGTAGCCTTCGGCGCGGTTACCGGGCGGTTCGGGAAGACCCAGCGCGCCGGGCACCAGCGTCGGGAAGTCGACCGTCAGCTCTCCCAGCTTTTGCCGAGGGCCTTGCGCCACCAACGGCACGCACTCCAAGCCGACACTGGCCACCAGTTCCGCCGGCTCGGCACGGCTCATCCAACGAGGTCCTGGCGATGTGCCGACGGCGCCGTCGAACGCCAGCCATACCAGGTCAGGGCTGTACCATACGCCGGTCTGTACTGGGCCGATGTCCTCGACCGGCGTTACCTGCGGGTGCGGATAGCCTCCGCCGGCCAGTTCCCCATATAAGATCACGTCCTGTCCGGCCGCCCGGGCCGCTGTCGCCAGTACTGGCCACAGACGCGTCACCCCGAAGAACGCCTCAAGCCGATCCTCGTCCAAGAGCCCGCGCCGCCCGGCCATTGCTGACCAACGCGAGATGGGCGCCGTGCCCCTTCTCCTCGGCTACCCAGTTCCCGCCGGGCAATGGCCCGTCGTTGAACCGTTGCGGGATTTTTGGATACCACACGGCTTGACCTCCGTTCCGCCCCCGGACGCCCTGCTGCCCGGCCGAGACACTCTGGCGGGCAGCTTCTCCGACGCCCATCTGGAGATCAACTTATTTTCAAACACCCAGTTCAGAGGCTTCTCCCGAGGGAAGCTCGCCTTGGCGAGGGCTTGCTGATGTGGCCGGTGGTCAGCCAGCGGCGTGTTCGGCTCGGGCGCGGGTCTGGGCGAGGCGGTAGGAGTCGGTGCCGGTTTCGATGATGGTGCCGCCGAAGGTGAGCCGGTCGACGATAGCGGCGCATAGGCGTGGGTCGGTGAAGGTCTTGGCCCAGCCGCTCCTGCCCGTAGCTTCGGTGCCCGAACCTGAGAACTCAAGCTCACCACCGGGGTCATTTCCCTCGGGCCCGCGGTGAGCACGCCCCTTACGGGGTACTGCCCGGCAGGGCCAGGCGCGGGGCGTGCCCACCGGTCAGGCGCCTGAGAACACGTCGCGCCGATCCCTTGAACGGGCTGCGTGGTGTGCGTGCTAGGGCACACCACACCCTCAACCCGTCCGGCTGGGGTGCGTGGCCGAGAGGGTCCGGGAAGGCGGCGCTGTCCAGCCAGGCCATGACGTCGAAGATCCCGGGCCGTACCACTCGCATGCCGGGCGCAAGCAGCGCCGCGAGCTCGGCGGGGCCGCGCAGACGCGGGACGGCGGCACCATGCTCGGCGGCCAGGGCGGGCAGCAGCCTGGCCGCCGCACGGTCGCGGGCGCCCAGGTGCACGATCCCGACAGCGCTGCCGTCCGCGGCACGGGCGGTGATGCGGCGCAGCATCCTGGCGGCGGTGGTGTCGTCAAGCAGGTCCAGCGAAGTGGCGAACAGCACCGCAATCCGCTCACCCAGATCCACATGCTCGGCGGCGGCCTCCAGCAGCCCGTCGGCATCGCCCGGCGCGACCTGCACAGCCGGATACTTCCAGAGCCCGCCGAACAGAGCTTGGGCGTAGGTGACCGCGAGTGCGTCGTGGTCGGTGTACACGATGCGCGCCGCCGGGTTGGCGCTCGCGGCGATCTGGTGGATCTCCGCCTCGGTGCAGGGCAGGTCGGTGCCGGCCACGATGATCTGTGTGATGCCTGAGCGGGCGAGGTGGTGGGCCAGGGCGCACCGGCCAAGCTGCCGGCCCCAGGCGACCCGCAGCATCCCCGGGATGTTCTCCCACAGCGCACCAGCGAAATCGCGGTCCGCCTGGTAGGCGTCCTTGCTCTGTTCCAGCAGGTAGGGCCACACCCGCGAGTAGGACGGCGTGAACGGGTCGAAGTCTGGCGGGAGCGGGGCCGTGCGAGTGTCCGTGGTCATCGCTGTTCCTGCAGGACGGCGACGCCGCACAGCACCATGTCGGCCATGGACGCCCGTTCGGTGATCTGCGCGATCTCGGGGCCGGGCCGCCATGCGTCGGGCTCGACCAGCCCCGGCGGAAGCAGAGACCAGCCGTCGAACAGCGCCTCGATGTGCTCGGGGGTACGCGGGTAGCCGCTGCCGACGCTGGCACGGTAGTCGTCCATGACCGATGCCAGGCCGGTCACAACGTGGCTGATGGCCAAGGCACTACCAGGGGCCAGCGGCTCGCGCAGTGCCGGCAGCACGGCCGCGAGCTGCTCGTCGGTCAAAAAATGCAGGCTGGCGACCGCCGTCACACCGATCGGCTCGGTGAAGGCCAGCGTCTCGGCCGCCTTCTCGACGATCGCGCCGAGGTCGCGCAGATCGGCGTCAACGTAGGTGGTCTTCCCTTCGGGGCTGCCGGTCAGCAGGGCACGGGCGTGCACGAGCACCATGGGGTCGTTGTCGACGTACACCACCCGGCATTCGGGCGCGACCTCCTGGACGACCTCGTGAATGTTAGGGCGGGTAGGCAGCCCGGCTCCCAAGTCCAGGAACTGACGGATCCCCCGCTCAGCCATCATCCGGACGGCGCGCATCAGGAACCGGCGGTTGGCCCTGGCTCCCTCGCGTAGCCGCGGTTCCTTGTGGAGGAGCCGTTCGGCCAGGGCCCGGTCGGGTTCGAAGTTGTCCTTGCCGCCCAGCAGGTAGTCATAGACCCGCGCCTTGTGCGGAGTCTCGACATCGATCCCGTGAGGGACGATTCGGTCACCTTCGGGGCCGGGCGGGGCATCGGCGGAATGGTCTGTGGTCATGGAGGATGTCCAAGGGGATCGTTGGTGGGCACCGGCCACGGGCACGCCGAGTGAGGCGTCGCTGTGGCCGGTGACGTGCTCGATCGCGTGAACGTCGGCCGCGTTCGGGTGTGGTGTTCGTTCGCGGTGGTGCGGTCTGGTACGGGGACGTTCAAGCGCTTCCCGGCGCCTGCGCGAACAATGCCACCGGCTGTTTCGTGGTCCGAGGTGCGGCCCGATCTCGACGAGATACGCGACAATGCCTGCTTGCCGCTACCACGTGCACCTCCCGCGTCTCCCTCTGGGCAAGCCCCGGAGGGGTGATCATTCCAGTGTCGACATCGAAGTCGCACCAAAGGTCACCTCGGCGCGCGACAGACTGCGGCGGGGCGCAGCGGAGGAACATTCGCCAACAGGGACGTCTCCACCCACCGCCTCCTGACGCGCTGCGTCATCACGGAGCGTAAACCGAGGCCGGAAGCGTCTCTCACCGTCCGCTCACAGGCCACTTACAGGCCGCTCACTGCAATTGCAGGTCGAGTTGGCTTTTACGCGTCATCACAGGTCACACCATTGCCTGGGAGAACGCGATGACCGTAACCGGTCACCTTCAATTTCCGAGGATCCGATACCGCCTCGCACTCGCCTTACCGTCGCATTACCGCCGGTACTGTTGGAACGTCACGGGAGGTGCGGTGCAGATCACGGTACTCAACGGCGCATACGCCAGAGACGGCGGAAGCCTTCACTCGCTGGGGCCACTCCCAAGGGCGGTGCTCTTGGCCCTGGTGAGCGAAGGGGACGTGACTGGACCAATTCCCGCTGAACGGCTCCTGTCGCTTGTGTGGGACGCCCAACCCAGCAACGACCGTGGCGCCCTGCACCAGGCTGTGCACCGGCTCCGCAGCGTCCTCGGTGACCGCATCGTGGGGGACCGCAGGACCGGAACCTACGAGTTCCGGGCGCAGCCCGGCGATTATGTCGATCTATGGACGTACAGGGCCATGGCGAGGATATGCGTCCAGCGGTCCCACTCCGACCCGTACGCCGCGGTGCCGCTGTGGGAGCGGACGTTGTCCCGCTGGCCGCTGACCGCGCTGCGAGGACTTCCCACGACCCCGGAAATGGCTGAACTCATCCGCACCCTTGACGCCGAGCGAATCCGCGGCACCGAGAAGCGCGCCGAGGTACAACTGAAACTGGGCCAGCACGACCAGGTCGTCGTGGAACTCGGGCAACTGGTCGAGCGGTATTGGCAAAGGGAACATTTACGCGGATTGCTGATGACCGCGCTGTACCGCCAGCAACGCGGCGGCGAAGCGATCGCTTTGTTCGACAGATACCAGCGCCGTCTCAACGCCGCCCACCCCGGCACCCGGCCTGGGCGGGCCATCCGGGATTTGACCGAGCGGATCGCCCGCGCAGACCATGCACTGCTGGAGCCCGAGTCGCCTGCGCTGCCCGCCGGTGACAGGGCCGTCGCTGATTCCGGCGCGAACCCGGCCGACCTCTCCGTCGCCCGGATGTGTGTCGCGCTGCTGGACTCCAATCCGGCCACCGCATACACGACCTTCCACGACCGCGCAGCCTGCTTGACGGTGCTCTCCCTCGAACGAGAGCTGTCCCGCTTGGAGGCGGAGAACATGGAGTTCGGCAACCGGTTGGCCCGTCACGCCACGATCACCCGAGGCATCACCCGTTTCGTTGAGCTAGGGGCGCTGCCACCAGCGTGGTACAGCCTGCACACGTCCGCGCACTTGGCCAATCCCGGCGCCCAGGTGGTGTACACGGCCTACGATCAGGCGCTGGTCGAGTACTCCCGACAGCAGCTCATCAGCGTTGAGGGTGTGGAGTTCATTCACGGGACGTTGCTGCACCCCCAGCGAATCCTCGCCCAGCCCGCCATCCGCAACCTGATACAACTCCACAAGCCGGTCAGTGAACGCGACCCGATCGTTCTTATCGACCGGCACGAACTCAACACCCTCCCGACGAACCACGACCTTCGCGCCCTGTACTCGGTGCTGATGGAGCAGGCCGGTCCGGGCTCGCTGTTCGCGGTGACCGCTCCGACGCCCGAGGGGATGTCACCGGAGGTCGAGCGGCACCTGGTGGAGGTTTTCCTCGGCAACGACCACGCTGAACGGGTGGTGCACATGCGCACGGCGCAGCAAGTCCTCGAGGTGGTGCCCGATGGGCTCGAAGTGCTGCCGCCAGGGGTGACGGACAGCTTCAACTTCTGGCCCGAGCCAGGGGCGCCCAAGACTGCGGGACCTTGGCGGCAGAACAGCGTAGTGGCCACCAAGCGGTGATCGGTGTGCCGCCCGGGCACGGCATGGCGGTTGACAGAGGCCCGCGCTGCTGCGATCTTGTGGATCGCAGCGGAGGAACCCGTCCCGATGAAAGGCGACGAGGTGTCCTCATCTCATTCACATCCCACCGGCTCCGGGCCGGGTGCCGTCGGCTGCCCTCATTTCCCCTTCGAGGCGCCCGCCGACCCGCTTGACCTGCCCGAAGTGCACCGTGCGCTCCAGGACGCCGGGCCGGTGTCGAAAGTCATGCTTCCACCGGGGCAACCCGACACAGAGGCGTGGCTGGTTACCGGCCATGCCGAGGCCCTGCGCGTCTACCGTGACGACGACACCTTCTCCCGCGCCGCCGCCGATGGTGTTCGGCCGTTCCTGAAGGCGGCACCGATCATCATCGCGTTGGACGGCGAACACCACCGCCGTGTCCGCGGGCTCGTCTCCGCCGGCTTCACACCCAGGATGGTCGCGCGCTCCCGCGCCGCCATCAAGGACCTGGCCGTAGAGCTGCTGGACGAGATGATCGGCGCCGGGGAACCCGGTGACCTGGCCGAAGGATGGGCCACCCGTTACACGCTGGCCGTGATCGCCCGGCAGTTCGACCTCCCTCCCGCCGACTACCCACAGTTCCGGGCCTGGTCGGAGGCGGTCGTGTCCGTCGACCCCGAGCACCAGGCCCAGGCCCCGGCCGCGATGGAGGCGATGGTCGGGTATGCGGCCGGGCTGCTGCCCGCGCGAGCCGAAAATCCGGGCGAAGACCTCCTGTCGCTCATCGCGACCAACGCCGTCGCCAGTGGTGTCGACCTGGCGGAGGCCGGACTCTTGGCGGTGAGCCTGGTCGTCGGCGGGTGGGAGACCACGGCGGGTGCTCTGGTGTCCGGCGTCCACCGCCTCCTCACCACGACCGACGAGGACGGCCACACCCTGTACTCGCGGTTGTGCGCCGAACCCGAGCTGATCCCCACAGCGGTCGAAGAAGTGCTGCGGTCCGTACCCAACAGCGTGTTGGGAGCGACTCAGCCGCGCCGAGCCACACGTGACGTCGAACTCGGCGGCGTCCTGGTCCGCGAACACGAGATCGTCATTCCCTCCCCGGACTCGGCTGGACGCGACCCCAAGGCTTTCGATGACCCTGAGCGAGTCGATCTGGCCCGCAACCCGAACCCGCATCTGGCGTTCGGGTCCGGCCCGCACATGTGCATCGGCGCGCATTTGGGACGCGTGGAGCTGCAGGTCGCCTTCGAGGTTCTTACCAGCCGCCTGCCGGGGCTCAGGCTTGCCGTCCCGGTCGGCGAGCTCGACTGGCGGTTCGACTTGTCGGTGATCCGCCGCCCAGCCCGGTACCCGGTCGCGTGGACGCCGCCCGTGACCCGATGAACCTAATCACGGGTCGAGGCGACGTAACACCGCAATGCCCGATCGTTCACGGAAGTCCCGGCTGAATCCGTTCAAGCTGCAACTATGTCGCGGACCCGCCGTCCAGAGATTCGCCGCTGGACGGGAGCTGGCGGAAGTGCCGATCCCCTAGACGCATCGGCCGGGCGCCGAGGCCGAGGTGGACTTCGGTGATGTGTTCGTGGAGTTGGCCGGGAAGGCGACCAAGTGCCACCTGCTCGTGCTCCGGATGTCGTATTCGGGCAAGGCGGTGCACCGCATCTTCCGCTCCTGCGGGCAGAAGGCATTGAAGGGCACGTGCACGCCTTCAGAGTGCCTGGCCGGCGGGCATGAGAGGCGAGGTCGGCCGGTTCCGCCGCAACCACCTGGTCCCCGTCCCGAAAGTCGCGTCGCTGGAGGAACTCAATGCGCTGATCGATCAGTGGAACACCCAGCTTGCCACCAGGCCATGTCACCGACCCGGCCATCTGGAGCGCTTACGCCGAGACCGCCCGAAAACGAGGCGCCAGGTTCACCCCGGCCACCGCACGCAACGCCCAACTCCGTGCCTTGGGCAACGGTGCCGTCCCCCAACAGGGAACGGCTGCGCTTGCCCTGCTGTTGGACCGCCTCACCGCCCAACCGGTCGGCGGAAGAGGCGCCGCGTGACTGCCCCCGGCTCGCTGAACTGGCGCGACAGACGGCACTGGGGCGGCGGCACCCGCCTGCCGTGCGCGCACTGCGGCCGGGGCGCCTTCCTCCGCGACGACGACGGGCGCCCCTGCCACAAGACGTGCGCCGAAGCAGCCACGGCACCCACCGAAAACACACCGACCATGCCCCGCACCGCAAACCGGAGGTCTGTCGCATGATTAATCACAGTCCGATCGAGCGGACCGACGCGACCTAAAATCCCGCGCCCTGTGCCGCCGCGGTGCTGGCAGCGCTGGTCAGCGGTTAAAGGACTGGCGTTCGGCGGTCGTGACGATCCGGTTCGCCAGGTCCATGAAATTGCTGATGGACGGCGCTTCCACGAGCAACAGTTCGCCGTGACCGCTTCCGTCGCCGAAACCGCAGCCGCTGTCACGGACCATCGGCGTAAGCCAGTGGACGGTTGGGCGTTCTGCCGCAAAGAAGACGACCGGTCGCTCTGACCACGTGTCGTCCGATGAATGGCTTCGGCAGCTCGCCGCAGGAAAGCAGCCGACAGACGAGAGCGCGTAGGACAGCCCCGCCACTCCGATCTCCAAACCGTCCAGGACGCCCTCGTCCCTGTCACCGTCCCCGACGATTTCCAGGATCTCGCCGTCACCGTACCTGGCCGCGAAACCGGACGGCAGAGCACCGGGCG
Organism: Actinomadura sp. SCN-SB; assembly: GCF_043906805.1. NCBI lineage: Bacteria > Bacillati > Actinomycetota > Actinomycetes > Streptosporangiales > Thermomonosporaceae > Actinomadura > Actinomadura sp. SCN-SB. The sequence goes on from NZ_JBIMPP010000039.1 coordinate 9,600, forward strand.
CCCCGTCCTCAATCGCGGTGGCGACGGCTTCGAACTCTTCCGCCGTCGCGGTCACCTGGTCCACCAGGTTGGCCAAGTGCCGCTCCTCCGCGATCACGGCGAGGGCGTCATCGTGGCTGGCGCCGCTGATGTCCCACACGCCACGAAAGAACCCGTAGCCCTCCTCGCTGATCTCATCCTCCGGCGGCAGTCCCATAGGCACACCGTCGGGGAACGACGGATCGACCTGGAAATCGATGCGTGGGATCACGAGAAACCTCCTACTACTCCCCCCGGGACACCCTGCGCGCGTCGCTCAAAATCCGCGCGGTACCGCTGCCGAACCTATCCGACACCGCTGCGGCCAGCAGGCGTTCACTCTTCCTGCCGCAACGAGATCGAGGCCGGGTCCTGTTGAACTAGCTAGACCCGGCCCGTCACCTTCCAACGCAAGGGTTGCGCGCTGTGCTGCCCGTCGCCCTCCCGGTCAGCGGCCCCGGCACCCCGACCGGTGCCCGCAGTGCGGCCCGTCCCGGAACGGCCGCCGCCCCGACCCCTGCACCGAATGCGGCCGGACCACGCACCTGCGCGACCCGTCCGGCCGCCCAGTGCACAAGACCTGCCTGGAGCAGGCCATCACCCGATCCCTGAGCGCCGGCCCCGACGTGGCCGCCGCCTGACCCTGCCCATCCCCGTTTTGGTCCGAAGGAGATCAGTCATGTCCGTGGGAGACACCCCGATCACCGTGGTCGGCAACCTGACCGCCGACCCCGACCTGCGCTTCACCGGAGTCCCCCGTGAGTTCGCGATTGCTGAAGCCTGTGTCCGTTTGAACCCGCGGGTGGGGTGCTGCTCATGAGGGTCTCCACCCGCGTGGGTTCACGAACCGGAGGCGGGAGAGGGCCCTGTGTCGGCAAGGTAGTCGCGCCAAAACGGAACCGTGGCTTGTGGGGTCCAGTCGACGGCCTGTTCCAGCCGTGGTGTCTCGAACTCGAACTCCTGGCGGATGTAGTCGAGCAGGTCGGTGCCGTAGTAGATGGTGTCCCAGCCGCGCATCGACAGCACGGGATGGCCGAATGCTCCGTGTCCTGCAGGCAGGAAGCGGTGCGCATAGACCGGGACCATTGTGGGCGCTTGGGCCAGCTTCTGCCGAGCGGACTCCACGGCCTCCTCGGGATCTGTTGGCCGCTCACCCCATTCGCGCCGCCAGTGCCCGCGCTGGACGTCCGCCAGCAGGCAGTCGACCGGCCAGTTGAGGTGTTCCCGCAGTCTTTCCGGGTCGCCATGGCGCCAGTCCGGCCAGGGATGTTCCCATGTCTGACCCTCTTCCCACGGCTGTCTCACCGGCAGTCCGGTTGCCAGGAAGCCGCGGTGATCGTCGGCGAACTCGAAGCCGTGCTCGTGCTCGATGCGCGCGAACTCGTCCTTTTAACCCGGGCTCGATCTCACAGCAACCCCTGCCCTCAATCGGTGGAAGCAACTCCGCTGGTCAGTAGCTCGGCGAACACTTCTTTGGGCTTCTTGAACCCGAAGATAGCGCGGGGCCGGTTGTTGAGCTCGTCGGCGACGGCCTGCAGATAGTCCGGGTCGCCTGTGATCGTGGTGCCTTTGGGGAAATACTCCCGCAGCCAGCGGTTGGTGTTCTCGTTGGTGCCGCGCTCCCACGGCGAGTGCGGATGGGCGAAGTACACCGGCAGGCGGGCCTTGAGGGTGATCGCGGCATGTTCGGCCATCTCCGGCCCGCAGTCCCAGGTCAGCGACCGGCGCACCACGTCCGGCAGCCCGCGGACCTGGTCGATGACGGCCTCGGACACGGTGGTGGCGTCCCGCCCGGCCAGCGGCACCAGCACCACGAACCGCGACACCCGCTCCACCAGCGTGGCCACCGCGGTCTTGCCGTCCTTGCCAACAACCAGGTCCCCCTCCCAGTGCCCGGGAACCTGCCGGTCGATGGCGTCGGCGGGCCGCTCCTCGATCCACCGGATCCCGCGGATCCGCGGCGCCCTGGGGGCGCGACCGTACGCCGGCTTGCGGCGGATGCGGCCTGAGCGCAACGTCAGGCACTGGCGGGCCAGTTCACCCTTGGGCAGTGCGTAGATCCAGCCGTAGATCGCCTCGTGGGACACGCGTACATGCTGGTCGCCGGGGTGGTCCAGCGGCAACCGCCCGGCCACCTGCTGCGGCGACCAGCCCTGCTTGAGCAGTTCGACCACCACCAGCCGCAGGTAGGCGTCGCCGTCGATCTTGCGTGTCTTGGCCCGCTGCCGCGCCCGCTGCGCCGTCCGGTCGGCCCGCGCGGCCCGGTATCGGTCCCGCCCGCCGTGCCGGGCGATCTCGCGAGACACGATGCTTGGGCAGCGTCCGATCCGTTCCGCGATGGCCTTACCCTCCAGTCCCTCGGCGATTCCCCGGGAAATCTCCTCCCGGTCCTGCAATGTCAGCATTTGACGCACCGCCCCCACGGCAACTCCCCCGGCGATCAACCCGCCGAGCAGGACTACACCACCGCAAGATCAATTGCTACGACCGGTTGAGGGCAGGACCGAGCTGGGCCAGGAGGCGTGCGGCTTCCACCCCCAGTTGAAGGCCCTGTGCATTGATCACCGACCAACCGTAGCGTCCAGTGGCTCACGGTGTCGTTTTGAGTTGGACGAGGTCAGGGGTCTCAAGGGTGGAGGTGTAGCGTTCGGCGCCTTTGATGGACAGGCCGAACAGATCGCAGAGCCGTCGGACGTCGCCGCCGGTGGCGTGGGCTTCATCGAGGATGCGGTCTTCGCGTATGCGGTGAGGTGGCATCCCGACCGTCTCGATGACGTAGAAGTGGCTGACCTTGCCGATGCGCACGGCGGTGTAGGCGTTGACGAACAGGTGCGCGTTCAGGGTCGCCGGCCAACGGGCGGCCCGGTGGTCCAGCCAGCGGGTCAGCCGCTGCCGCACCGGGTCGGCCAGCAGGACGGTCCGGTCACCGATGCGGAGCCTGACGCCATCGGCGTCGGCAAGCAGGAGTTCGCGCAGCTGCTGGTTGCGCAGGCCGTGGAAGGCGACCAATGCGGCCATCGCCGCCCGCGCTGGCTCGGTGGAGTCCAGGGCCTGACGCAGCCGAAGAAGCTCCGTGGCCTCGTCCAAGGGCAGCGGTTGCCGCTCCTCGGCCCTGCCAGTGCGGACGTGGGATATCGGGTTGGTGAAGATGACCTTGCGGCCCTTGAGGACGGTGAAGATCGAGCGCAGCCCCTGCCCGATGGTCGCGCGCGGGGTGCCCTCGCCGGGCAGGACGGCCAGGACGTCGGCTCGGGAGATCTCCCGCAGCGAAGTGTGACCGGCCGCCGCCCACGCCTCCAATGCCGGCAGCGCGAAGCCCAGCTGATGCGGGCCATGCGCGGCGCCGGCCGGGGTCGCCTTTGGCGGAAGGTGCCGACGATGAACAGCTGCTGGCCGTGCTGGTTGGCCTCGGCCGCGGTGACACCGCGGCGGGTCGTGCGGAGCATGACCGTCTGACGACGACACAGCCGGCACAGGCCCTCGCCGTTGAGCTCGCGCCGATCCCGGCAGATGACGCACTGGTCCTCTCCCTTGGAGACGCGCCGGCGCCAGCTTCGGCAGGCCTCGCACCTGAAGCTGGTGTGTCGAGTTGCTCCCCAGCCCAGACAGTCCAGGCAAGAGTCCACGACCTGCGGGGCGAACCGGTGACAGCGTCGACACAAACCGGCGGAGTAGAAGTCGCGCTCCGAGCCGTACTTGCGGCATGGAGGAGGGATACGGGGATCACCGGGCAGGCAGTCGTAGCAGTGGTCATGCCGAGGGGTGGCGACCGGCCTGGTGCGGCACTGCACGCAGAAGTGGTCACGCTGGCGGCAGCGTCCGGTTGCGCCCCAGCCGCGGTGTGATCGATGCACCACCCGTGCCGGTGGCAGACTCCTCGCTCTTGCGCGGCTTGCGGGTCTTGACCTGGTCCGGTTCGCAGATGAGCAGGTCGGTGGGCGCGCACTCCAGCACGAAGCAGATCACGTCCAGGTCGTCCAACCGGATCGTGGTCGGGGTCCCGGTCCACAGCGCCGACATTTTCCCGGCGCTGATCTCCAGTCCGGCATCAGCCAGCCGCCGCCGCATCTCGGTCGATTTCCAGATGCCTTGCTCGGCTGCTTTCATCCGCAGGTTCCAGCGCATCGGTTCACCTTCCGTCTGTGGCCAACCGGGCCGCCACCCGGTCGTTGGCCTGCGCCCATGCGTTCTCGATGTGGTTGTCGTGAACATGGATGTAACGGGTTGTGGTCGACAGCCATGAATGGCCGAGCAACTCCTGGATCGCTTTCAAATCCATTCCCCGTGAATAAAGAGAGGAGGCACAGAAATGTCTCAGCACATGCGGCGTGAGCCGTCCCCGCCAGGCCGGGAGGTACTGACCGACGACCACCTTGAGACCCGAGCGCAGCGCGTCGTCGCCGGCCCGCAGGCAGCGACCGGTCATCCGGTCCCGTCGCTCGCTGGGGAGCATCGGCGCATCCGGATCGTCCCAGTCGTCGCCGAACTGGTGCCGGATGTCGGCCAGCCACCACTGCATGAGCGCGTCGACAGACTCGATCGCCGGGGCCAGCCGGGTCTTGGGACCCTTGCCGCGGCTGCCCTTGCCGAATCGGACATGCAGCTTGCCATACTCGCCCAGGTCCGGCCGCCAGTCCCGGATGTCCAAACGCACCGTCTCGCCGATCCGCAGCCCGACCCGGCGCCACAGCGAAGCGGCCATGTAGTCCCGCGCCGCTGGCAGGAACTTACGGGCCTGGGGCAGCGCTTCGCGCCAAGCCGTGAACAGCCGATCGATCTCATCCTCGCGCGGCGGCACCCGGATGATCTGAGCGCTGGGGTCAACCGGCCGGTTGTACTCATCGATCGGCTGCACCAGCACATGACCGGTGAGCGCGTGAACATCACCTTGATAGCGGAAGATCAGAAAGTCGTAGAACTGGGCGAGGGTCTGCGCTTTGCGCACCACCGTCGAGCGGGCCAATCCCAGTTCTCTGCGCTGTTGGGTCAGGAACCGGTCCGCAACCTCCGGCGTCGCCTCCCAGACCGGACGGCCGGAGAACCGCAAGAACTGGAAGATCACCGACCGTTCTTCGGTGATGTGCCGGTCGGTGATTCCCGCTCCTGCCGAAGCCAACGCGAACTGATCGACCAACTCCTGCTCGAAGTCCTCCAGTTCCTGAGCAGACCGAAGCTGCTGCGCGGTCCCCAACGACCGCACCACCGCCAGCGCCACGAACGCCTCGTTCCATCAAGAGCCTCCACCGGCTCACCGATCCCGACAGCCACTCATAGATACCAGCGACCTGTCGGGAATCTCGATGGAACGTCGAAATCAGCCAGACGCCTCACGAACCCAAGCTGGCCTGCTCGCCTACCTGGACAGCGGCTGTTCCTCCAACAGCAACCCGCGGCAGTTGAGACAACCGGCGTGGCCGTCACCGCGTTCACCGTGGCCTCCACCCCGAGGATGTTCGACCGGCAGTCCGGCGAGTGGAAGGACGGCGACACGCTGTTCCTGCGCTGCTCGGCATGGCGGAACCTGGCCGAGCACGTCACCGAGACCCTGACCCGCGGCACCCGCGTCATCGTCACCGGCCGCCTGCGCCAGCGCGACTACGAGAACCGCGAGGGCAACAAGCGCACCTCGTACGAGATCGACGTGGACGAGGTCGGTCCGTCCCTGCGCTACGCCACCGCCAAGGTCGTCAAGGCCACCCGCCAGCACGCCCCGCACCGCGCCGACACCCCCAACGACAACAGCGGCGGGTTCGGCCATGGCCGCGGGCCGGACGGTGACCCCTGGCAGCACGGCGGCGCCCCGACCGGCCAGGACGCCGGGAACGGGTTCTCGCCGGATCCGCCGTTCTGACCCACCCGCCGCCCCTGGTCGCAACACCGCGCCGTGAGCCGCGCGCCCTGGTGGAGGGGTCGCCCGGCGCGGCCCGGCTGTTCGACGACGCGGTGGCGATGACCAGGGAGATGATGGAGTCGCCGCCTCCCGGGATCCTCAAGCCCGCCACCACGGACCTGCACGCGTACGCGGTCGCGATGGCCTCGATGAGCTTCGGCGTCATCGCCCTGCACGAGCACCTGTCCCGGGTGCTGGGCGTCGACGTCCTCTCCCCGGAGGGCTACCCGCGGCTGGCCAGGGCCCTCGTCGAGGTGTTCGTCGACGACATCCTCAGCCCCGAACTGGTCGAGCACGCGATGGAGGCGTTCGACGAACTCGAAGGGCGTCCCGCCCGGGACGGTGGCGGCCATGCCTAGCGCGGCCGGGCGCGGAGGGCGCACCCGCATCGCGGGCCGCATCTCGACCTCCTACGCGGCGGCGCGCAAGGCGGACTCCGACCCGCCCGCGATGACCCGGACGACCCGCCTCACCGCTCGCCTCAGCACGCTTCATGGCACGCGGCAGGGCCGCCGGGCTCCCGAGCACTGATCCGGGGGGCCGGCGGTGGCGGTCGCGTGCCGCCGGACCACACAACCCCCCGATCCAAGGTGTCGTCACCATGGCCTCAACGACCGCTGACATCCCCATCTCCGCCACCGGGCTGGTCAAGACCTTCGGCCGGACCCGCGCGCTCGACGGCCTCGACCTGACCGTCCGCACCGGCGAGGTGCACGGCTTCCTCGGCCCGAACGGCGCGGGCAAGTCCACCACGATCCGCGTCCTGCTGGGCCTGCTGCGCGCCGACGCGGGCACCGCCACGCTGCTCGGCGGCGACCCCTGGCGGGACGCCACCGAGCTGCACCGGCGGCTCGCCTACGTCCCCGGCGACGTCACGCTGTGGCCGAACCTCTCCGGCGGAGAGGTCATCGACCTGCTCGGCCGCATGCGCGGCGGGCTGAACCCGCGCCGCCGCGCCGACCTGCTCGAACGCTTCGAGCTCGACCCGAAGAAGAAGGGCCGCGCCTACTCCAAGGGCAACCGGCAGAAGGTCGGCCTGGTCGCCGCGCTGGCGTCCGACGCCGAGCTGCTGATCCTCGACGAGCCCACCTCCGGGCTCGACCCGCTCATGGAGGAGGTCTTCCAGGAGTGCATCAGGGAGGAGCGGCAGAGCGGGCGCACCGTCCTGCTGTCCAGCCACATCCTCTCCGAGGTCGAGGCGCTGTGCGACCGGGTGACCATCATCCGCAACGGGGTCGCGGTCGAGTCCGGGACGCTGGACGAGCTGCGCCACCTGACCCGCACGTCCATCGACGCCGAGCTGGCCGCCCCGCCCAACGGGCTGTCGTCCCTGCCCGGCGTGCACGACCTCGTGGTGGACGGCAACCGGGTGCGCTGCGAGGTCGACACCAGCAAGCTGGACGCGGTGCTGCGGCGGCTCAGCGAGACGGGAGTGCGCAGCCTGACCAGCCGGCCCCCGACGCTGGAGGAGCTGTTCCTGCGCCACTACAAGGACGAGCTCCCCGCGAAGGCTCAGGAAGAGGAGGAGCGGGACATGGCCACGGGCTAGGACGGCGCGAGGAGGGAGACGTACTCGTACTCGCCCTTGTCGTAGCGGCCGTCACCGTCCTTGTCGGTGAACACGGTCATGGTGAAGCCGCCCCCGTCCTCACCCGAGCCGGGGCTCAGCGTCGCGTTCAGCTCCACCCGTTCACGGCCCCCCGCCGCGGGCAGGATCCGGTACCCGACCGAGACGCTGCCCTGGGGACGCGCCAGGCCGAAGCCGCCGCTACCGGGACCCGAGCCCGGATCGATGCCGGGCCCGCCGTCGCGGCAGCGGCGGGCCTTGGCGCCGTTCTCGAACGTGAAGATGGAGTCGTCCAGGCCGAAGCAGATCCGGGTGATGCCGGGCGTGCCCGCGACGCGCACCTCGAACGGGCCCCGCCGCAGCGCCGACTCGATCCGCGACTTCTTGGCGTCGGCGTAGCGGAAGGACCCGCGCTTGCCGTCCTGCCAGATCTCGAGGCCGAGCGCGGGGGAGGACCGCATCGCCCGCCCGGTCGCGTCCGGGGACGTCGGAGGTGTGGTGGACGGCGTGGAGGACGGTACGGCGCTCCGTCCGGCGGCGGCCGACGCGGACGCGCGGGGGCGCTCGGCCTCCCGGGACCCGCCCGGCGGCCACCAGACCACGGCCACCGCCGCCACGGTCAGCACCGCCGCCGCCGCTGACGCGCCGACGACCAGGCGCGTCCTGGACGGCCCGGCGGCCCCGGCCCGGACCACGCCGTCCCACGCGGCGTCCCCGGCGGCCAGCGACCCCGCCCGCAGGAGGTCGGGCGCGGGCGTCCGGTCGTCCTCGCCGAGCAGCGACCGCAGGAGCCGTCGGGCCGTCGGGCGAGCGGTGTGGTCCTTGTCCAGGCACGACGCGACCAGCTCGCGCAGCGTGCCGGTGAGCGCGCCGAGGTCGGGCTCGTCGTGCAGCGTGCGCTTGACCACGGCGGGCAGCGGGCCCTTGCCGAACGGCGGCCTGCCGTTGGCCGCGTACGCGATCGTGCAGCCCCACGCGAACAGGTCCATCCAGGGCCCTGCGGGGGCGCCGCCGAGCTGCTCGGGGGCCATGTACCCGGGCGTGCCCAGGGCGCCGGTGGCCGTGGCGACCGTGGCGTCCGGCGGGCGCGCGATCCCGAAGTCGATGACGCGCGGGCCGTCCGGCGCCAGCAGCACGTTCCCGGGCTTGAGGTCACGGTGCACGACCCCGGCCTCGTGGATCGCCGCCAGCGCCGTCGCCGTCCCGATCGCCAGCCGCTCCAGCTCCGGGCCGTCCAGCGGGCCGCCGCGGCGCACCGCGTCCCGCAGCGACGGCCCGTCGATGTACTCGCTCACCACGTACGGCGGGTCGGCCGCCGGGTCGGCCGCGAGGATCCGCGCGGTGCAGAACGGCGCCACCCGCCGCACCGCCCGCAGCTCGCGCCGGAACAGCCGCAGGCCCTTGGGATCCTCGTCCGCCGGGCGGTGCAGGATCTTCACCGCCACCGGCTCGCCGGACGGCCCGGCGCCCCGGTACACCACGCCCTGGCCGCCCTCGCCGATCCGGCCCTCGATCCGGAAGCCGCCCACCTCGCCCGGGTCGTTCGCCCGCAGCGGCCGCGGAGTGATCATGAGGGCAATCTACGGCACTCCGGGCACGCGAGGTGACCGGTTGATGACTTTCCGGCCCCGGGTCCCGGACGCCGGTCTGTCCGTTTTGTCGGTGGCACAGGGGATCATTAGTGCATGACCGAGACGCCAGCCCGTACCCAGATCGCCGATCAGGCGGCCTACGCCGAGGCCGTGCGGACCGCCGTGGAGGCGGCGGCCGCCTACTACGGCGAGGGCGACTCCCCGCTGGACGACGACGCCTACGACCGCCTGGTCAGGGGCATCGCCGCCTACGAGGCCGCGAACCCCGGGCACGTCCTGCCCGACTCCCCGACCGGCAAGGTCGCCGGGGGAGCGGTGATCGGGGACGTGCCGCACGCGGTCCCGATGCTGAGCCTGGACAACGTCTTCTCCGCCGAGGGCCTGGAGAACTGGGCGGCCGGCCTGGAGCGCCGGATCGGCCGGCCGGTCGCGGTGTGGTGCGTGGAGCCCAAGCTGGACGGGCTGGCGATCTCCGCCCGCTACCGCGACGGCCGCCTGGTCCGGCTGGTCACCCGGGGCGACGGCGCCGCCGGCGAGGACGTCTCGCACGGGATCAGCCTGATCACCGGGCTGCCGGCGCGGCTCGCCGAGCCGGTCACGGTGGAGCTGCGGGGCGAGGTGCTGATGACCCGCGCCCAGTTCGAGAACGCCAACGCCGCCCGCACCGGCGCGGGCCACCCCGCGTTCGCCAATCCGCGCAGCGCCGCCGCGGGATCCCTGCGCACCCTCTACCGCGACTACGAGGTGGAGATGACCTTCTTCGCGTACGGGGCGCTGCCGCTGGAGGGCACCGACCCCGGACTGGCCGCGCGGCTGGGCGAGCTGCCGCACAGCCAGATCATGGGCCTGATCGCGGAGTGGGGCGCGCACACCACCGCGGACACCCCCGTGCCCGGGGTGACGTGCACCGAGCTGGCGGAGGTCCACCAGCAGGTCGAGCGGATCGCCGGGGCGCGCGCCACGCTGGAGTTCGGCATCGACGGGATCGTCATCAAGGCGGATCTGGCCGCCGACCAGGCCGACGCGGGCACCTCCTCGCGGGCGCCGCGCTGGGCCGTCGCCTACAAGCTGCCCGCCGTGGAGAAGATCACCCGGCTGGTCGGGGTGGAGTGGAACGTGGGCCGCACCGGGATCATCGCGCCGCGCGCGGTGCTGGAGCCCGTGGTGGTGGACGGCTCCACGATCACCTACGCCACCCTGCACAACGCCGGTGACATCGCCCGCCGCGACCTGAAGATCGGTGACCATGTCACCGTCTACAAGGCGGGCGACGTGATCCCCAGGGTCGAGGCCCCGGTGGCGCACCTGCGCACCGGCGAGGAGACCGAGATCCCCGTCCCGGACGCCTGCCCGCGCTGCGGCGGCGGGATCGACGACTCGCAGAAGCGCTGGCGGTGCGCCAAGGGCCGCGCCTGCCACGCCATCGCCTCCGTCCGGTACGCGGTGGGACGCGACCAGCTCGACATCGAGGGCCTGGGCGAGAACCGGATCGACCAGCTCGTGGCCGCGGGCATGATCACCGACTTCGCCGACCTGTTCACGCTGGACCGCGACCGGCTGCTGGAACTGGAGCGGATGGGCGAGGTCAGCACCGACAACCTGCTCTACGCCATCGCCATCGCCAAGACCAGGCCGCTCAGCAGGGTGTTCTGCGCGCTGGGCGTGCGGGGCACGGGACGCTCGATGTCGCGGCGGATCGCCCGGCACTTCGCCACCATGGACGCCATCCGCGCCGCCGACGCCGAGGCGTTCCAGCAGGTGGAGGGGATCGGCCCGGAGAAGGCCCCGGTGCTGGTGGCCGAGATCGCCGAGCTGGGACCGCTGATCGACAAGCTGGTCGCGGCCGGGGTGAACATGACCGAGCCCGGCGCCACCGGGCCCGCGGCGGCGGCCCCGCCCGAAGACGACGGCCAGGAGGACGGCGGCCGGGCGGAGGGCGGCCCGCTGGCCGGGATGTCGGTGGTGGTGACCGGCTCGATGTCGGGGCCGCTGGCCGAGCTGACCCGTAACCAGGTCAACGAGCTGATCGAACGGGCCGGGGGACGCGCCTCCTCCTCGGTGTCGTCGAAGACGTCCCTGGTGGTGGCGGGGGAGAAGGCGGGGTCGAAGCGCGCCAAGGCCGAGGGGCTGGGCATCGAGATCGTCACCCCGGAGGAGTTCGCCGAGCGGGTCGCCGACCACCTCTAGCCGGGACGCCGGTCAGGGCGCGACGGCCGCCAGCACCTCGTCCATGCGGGCGGCGACCCGCGCGTCCAGGGCGCGCTCGCGCAGCCGGGTGTCGATCTTCTCGCGCAGCCGCCGGAGCTGGGCCGACGCCTCGGCGGTCCTGCCCGCGGCCAGGTCGTTGCGCAGGTTGACGATCGCGTTGTTGAGGTCGACCGCCACGTCCGGGCGGATCGCGCCGGACGCCCGGCCGCCGTCGACGATCGGCTGCAGCCGGCCCAGCGTGTCGTACACCGCGGGCTCGGGCACCGGGGACCTCGCGCCGGGCGCGGGCGTGGCGGGGGACGAGGCCGGTGAGGGCGTGCGCGCGGGCTTCCCGCCCTCGAAGGCGCCGCTCATCGTCCCGCGGTCGGCCAGCATCAGGATCACCGCCAGCGCCGCCGCCAGCACCGTCACCGACACCGCCACCCGGAGGACGGGACCGGCCTCCCGTGATCCCGCCGGCGCCCGGACCGGCGTCCGCTCGTCCTCCGCCACCGGCGACAGGGGCGGCGGCCCGGGGGCCTCGTGGACGAGGGTGTCGCCGGGAGCGTCCGGCTCGTCACCGGCCGCTGCCGCCGCCCCGGCCAGGGTCTCGGCGGCCTGGGACGCGGTCGGACGGTCGGCGGAGCCGGCTTCGAGGCACCGCGCGCAGAGGTCCCTGATCTCCTCCGGCATCCCGGGCAGATCGCCGGGCGACTCCGCGCCCAGGGCGGCCAGGAGGATCGACCCGAAGGCGGCCATGTCCGCGGCCTTCGCCTCGTCGTCCCCCTCGGGACCGACGCCCAGATCGACGATCCGCACGCCGTCCAGGGTGAGGAAGATCTTGTCGGTGCGCAGCGCGCCGTGCGCCATCCCGGCCCCGTGCGCCGCCTCCAGGGCCGCGGCGACCTGGGCACAGCAGTCCAGCGCCTCGGCCACCGGCAGCGGGCCGCGCTCCAGCCGCGCGGCCAGGCTCTCCCCGTTCGGCAGCGCGGTCACCACGAAGGCGACCGGGCCGCCGTCCAACTCCCCGGCCGGGTCGCAGTCGTAGATCGTCACGAACGCGGGATGGGTGACCCGCACGGCCCGCACCAGCCGCTCGCGCGGCAGGCCCCGCGACCCGGCGCCCGCATGGGCGTCCGGGCCGGCGCCGTCCGCCCGCTCGGGGCACGGCAGGCGCACGGCGACCGGGCGGTGCAGGGACTCGTCCCACGCGCGCCAGACCTCACCGGGCTCACCGCCGTCCAGCCGGCGGTCCAGCCGGTAGCGGCCGATGAGCCTGTGTCCTGGTTCCACTGCACTCACCCCCGGCTGTGCCATACCCATGGCAATGCGTGGAACTCTGGAAGTACCACCACAAAACACCAAGTGGTACGCATCTGCTGGTAAAAGCGGTTCGAGTAAATAGTCAGGCTTCGGTGTCGGGCCCGGTGCCCGTTCGCAGCAGCCGGCGCAGCCACCGGAGGCGGGCCTCGCGCGCGTCCCGCGAGATCGCGGTGTGCGGGGCGAACATGTCGAACCCGTGGAAGCCGCCCGGCCATACATGCAGCTCGGCCTGGCCGCCCGCCTGCCAGATCCCGCACGCGTAGGCGACGTCCTCGTCCCGGAACGTCTCCGCCGAGCCCACGTCGATGAACGCCGGCGGCAGCCCCGACAGGTCCTCGGCGCGCGCCGGGGCGGCGTACGGGGACACCCCCGGCCCGCCCGCCGCGTCGCCCAGCAGCGCCGACCAGCCGGTGCGGTTGGACGTGCGGTCCCAGACGCCCAGCCCGGCCATCTGGTGGCTGGAGGGGCTGTCGTTGCGGTCGTCCAGCATCGGGCACAGCAGCACCTGCCCGGCCAGTGCCGGACCGCCCCGGTCGCGCGCGAGCAGCGCGAGCGCGGCGGCCAGTCCGCCCCCCGCGCTCTGACCGGCCAGGATGATCCGGCCGGGGTCCAGGCCCAGCTCGGCGGCGTGCTCGGCCGTCCACACCAGGCCCGCGTAACAGTCCTCGATCGGCGCCGGATGCGGGTGCTCGGGGGCGAGCCGGTACTCCACCGACACCACCGCGAGCCCGCCCAGCTCCTGCGACCAGTCCAGCGGCTCGCTCACGCCGGTGCGGTTGTCTCCGATGATCATGCCGCCGCCGTGGGTGTAGTAGACGGTCGCCAGCGGCTCCCGCGCCCCGGCCGGACGGCAGATCAGCAGCCCCACGTCCGGCGCGCCCTCCGGGCCCGGCACGGTCCGCTCCTCGATCTCGAACGCCCCGTCCCGGCGCAGATCGTCGTCGGTGGGCGGCGCCACGACGCTGTTCTCGCGCAGTTCCGGAATCCCGTCCGGGGTGAGGGACGGCGAGAGCACGTCCGCGAACTCCTCCAGGAAGGCGGCGCACTCGGGGTCGAACGGCGGCGGCCGCAAGGGCCCGCCGGGGCCGGTGGCGGTGTCGGGAGAGGGCGAGGTCGGGATGCTCATGGCCGCTCCTGTCTCGGCGCCGTCCCGGCGGCGCCGGCCGGGGATCCTCGACTTATGATCGCCCCAGGAGGGCGCGGACGACAGGCCCAGAACCCGAGCCGGCCTTCCCGAAAACACGGTGCGCATTGGGCACTTCGTCGCTCACCATGGAGATGTGGGCGAAAGGCGCATGACCGGGCTTTCGGGGGAATCGAAAGAGAAAGGCGGTCATGGTCGTTAGGCCGGCGAGGGGTGTCTCATGACCGGGGATCGGGCATTGCTGCGGCTGGGCGCGCAGATGGCCGAGGTGGAGGCGCTGTACGCCCGCGTTCTGGAGACGCCGGACGCCCAGGCCGAGGGGCGCGCGCTGCGGGAACTGGCCGGGGCCGGCATGCGGCTGGCCGAGCTCGCGAACGCCGCGGCCGAGGGCAGGACGCCCTGGCCGGGGACGCCCGCCACGCGGGTGTCGCGGCCACGGCGGGCGGTCGGCGCGCGGGCGGCGGCGCGCGCGGGCACCCGGAGCAACCGGACCAAGCTGGAACGCCGCATCGCGAGGGTGGAGAGCACGACGGAGTGGATCATCACCAGGACGGGCGGCCGGCACTGACCCGGGCCGCCCTCCGGTGGTCTCGCGGCATCCCCGATCGAGGGCCGCGACCGTAGGATCGGGTGAATGAGCGCCCTCCACGCCATCAGCGACATCCACGTCGGCTTCCCCGACAACCGGGCGTTCATCGAGAGCCTGCGCCCGGAGTCGGACGGGGACTGGCTCATCGTCGCCGGTGACGTGGCCGAGCACTTCGCCGACATCGAATGGGCGCTGAGCACCCTGGCCCGTCGGTACGCCAAGGTGATCTGGGCACCGGGCAACCACGAGCTGTGGACGCCCAAGGACGACCCCGTTCAAGAACGCGGGGAGGCGCGGTACCGGCGGCTGGTGGAGATGTGCAGGGGCCTCGGCGTGCTCACCCCCGAAGACCCCTACGCCGTATGGGACGGGCACGGGGCGGACGGCCCGGTGACCATCGCGCCGCTCTTCGTCCTGTACGACTACACGTTCCGTCCCGAGGGAGCCTCCACCAAGGAGGAGGCGCTGAAGGTCGCCTACGACGCGGGCGTGGTGTGCACGGACGAGGTGCTGCTGCATCCCGACCCGTACCCGTCCCGTGACGCCTGGTGCGACGCGCGGATCGCCTACACCGAACGCCGCATGGCGGAGCTGGCACCCGGCACCCGTACCGTCCTGATCAACCACTGGCCGCTCGTACGGGAACCGACGCGCATCCTGTGGCACCCGGAGTTCGCGCAATGGTGCGGCACCGAGCGCACCGCGGACTGGCATGTGCGGTTCGGCGCGGTGACCGTCGTGTACGGGCACCTGCACATCCCCAGGACGCTGTGGAGCGACGGGGTGCGCTTCGAGGAGGTGTCCGTGGGCTACCCGCGCGAGTGGCGAAGGCGCGGGGAGCGTCCATCGGGGCCGCACCGCATCCTGCCTCCCCAGGAGGAGCGCATCCTGCGCATACCGCGTTCATGATTGGCGCCCCCGGCCGCGGGAAAGGCTCGATGGAATCGACGCGGGGCAGGAGGGGCCGTGGACGAAGGCGTGCTGCTGAGCGAGCAGGAGGCGGCGAGCATCGACGCCTACTGGCGGGCGGCGAACTACCTGTCGGTGGGTCAGATCTACCTGCTGGACAATCCGCTGTTGCGGGAGGAGCTGCGGCCCGAGCACATCAAGCCGCGGCTGCTGGGGCATTGGGGGACCACGCCCGGCCTGAACTTCTGCTACGCCCATCTGAACCGGGTGATCAAGGCGCGCGACCTGGACATGATCTACATCATGGGGCCGGGTCACGGCGGGCCGGCGGCGGTGGCCAACGCCTGGCTGGAGGGCACCTACAGCGAGGTGTACCCGAACGTGTCGCAGGACGCGGACGGGATGCGCCGCCTGTTCCGGCAGTTCTCCTTCCCGGGCGGCGTCCCCTCGCATGTGGCGCCGGAGACGCCCGGCTCGATCCACGAGGGCGGTGAGCTGGGGTACTCGCTCGCGCACGCGTACGGCGCCGCGTTCGACAACCCGGATCTGGTGGTGGCGTGCATCGTGGGCGACGGCGAGGCCGAGACCGGGCCGCTGGCGGCGAGCTGGCATTCGGGCAAGTTCCTGGACCCGGTGCGGGACGGCGCGGTGCTGCCGATCCTGCACCTGAACGGTTACAAGATCGCCAACCCGTCGGTGCCGGCCCGTATCGGCGAGGAGGAGCTGTCGATGCTCCTGGAGGGCTACGGCTTCCGTCCCATCCTGGTGGGCGGGGCCGACGAGGTCCCCGGACCGGACGGCGACCTGCCCGCGGCGATGCACCGCAAGATGGCCACCGCGCTCGATCAGGCGCTGGACGAGATCGCCGGAATCCAGGCCGCGGCCCGGCAGGGAGGCGACGCCACCCGGCGCCGCTGGCCGATGATCGTGTTGCGTACGCCCAAGGGGTGGACGGGCCCGAAGGAGGTCGACGGGCTTCCGGTGGAGGGCACGTGGCGGTCGCACCAGGTGCCGCTGGCCGCCGTACGCGACAACCCCTCCCATCTGGCGGAGCTGGAGTCGTGGATGCGGTCCTACCGGCCGGAGGAGCTGTTCGACGGCGATGGCCGTCCCGTGCCGGACCTGCGCGCCTGCGCGCCGTCCGGGCGGCGGCGGATGAGCGCCAACCCGCACGCCAACGGCGGTGAGCTGCTGAGCCCGCTGATCCTGCCGGATTTCCGCTCCTACGCCGTCCCGGCGGACCGGCCGGGCGCCGAGGTGGCCGAGCCGACCCGGGTGCTGGGCCGCTACCTGCGTGACGTGGTGACGGCGAACCCGGGCAACTTCCGGATCATGGGCCCGGACGAGACCGCCTCCAACCGGCTCGGCGCGGTGTTCGAGGTCACCGACCGGGTGTTCACGGGGGAACGCTACGACACCGACGAGCACCAGGGGCCGCGGGGCCGGGTGATGGAGGTGCTCAGCGAGCATCTGTGCCAGGGCTGGCTGGAGGGCTACCTGCTGACCGGGCGGCACGGGCTGTTCAACAGCTACGAGGCGTTCATCCACATCGTCGACGCGATGTTCAACCAGCACGCCAAGTGGCTGAAGGTGACCCGGCGGCTGCCGTGGCGGCGTCCCATCGCCTCGCTGAACTACCTGCTGTCCTCGCACGTGTGGCGGCAGGACCACAACGGCTTCACCCACCAGGACCCGGGGTTCCTGGACGTGGTGATGAACAAGAAACCCGAGATCATCCGGGTGTACCTGCCGCCGGACGCCAACACGCTGGTGTCGGTGGTCGACCACTGCCTGCGCTCGCGCGACTACGTCAACGTCGTCGTCGCGGGCAAGCAGCCCTCGCCCAACTGGCTGCCGATGGACGAGGCGATCGCGCACAACGTCCGCGGCATCGGGATCTGGGAGTGGGCCAGCGTCGAGGGCGGCGGCGACCCGGACGTGGTGCTGGCCTGCGCCGGGGACGTGCCGACCCTGGAGACGCTGGCCGCCGCGGACCTGCTCCGCCAGAACTTCCCCGACCTGCGCGTACGGGTGGTGAACGTGGTCGATCTGATGCGGCTGCAACCGGAGTCGGAGCATCCGCACGGGCTCAGCGACGCCGAGTTCGACGCGCTGTTCACCGTCGACAAGCCGGTCATCTTCGCCTTCCACGGCTACCCGTACCTGATCCACCGGCTGACCTACCGCCGTGCCGGGCACCCCAACCTGCATGTGCGCGGCTACAAGGAGGAGGGCACCACCACCACGCCGTTCGACATGGTGATGCTGAACGACCTGGACCGCTACCACCTCGTGATGGACGTGATCGACCGCGTCCCGTCGCTGGGCGGGCGGGTGGCGCACATCCGGCAGCGCATGGCCGACCGGCGGCTGGAGTGCCGCGCCTACACCCGCGAGCACGGCGAGGACGCACCCGAGGTCCGCGACTGGGTGTGGCCGTACCAGGGGGCGTCGTGATGGCCGTGCGACGCGTGCTGACGGTCAACCCGGGGTCCAGCAGCCTGAAGCTGAGCGTCCTGGAAGCCGACGGGACCGTGGCCGCGCACAGCGAGGTCGCCAGCGAGCCGGGCGAGCGCGAGGCCGAGCAGGTCGCCGCCGCGGTGGCGCGGATGCCCGAGCCCGACGCGGTCGGGCTGCGGTTCGTGCACGGCGGCCGTGACTTCGTCGAGCCCACGCTCATCGACGACGCGGTCACCGGGCGGCTGCACGAGCTGATCGGGCTGGCGCCGCTGCACCAGCCGCTGTCGCTGTACGCCCTCGGCGAGATCCGCCGCGCTCTCCCGGACACGCCCGTGGTCGCCTGCTTCGACACGGCCTTCCACGCGACCCTGCCCGACGCCGCGTCCACCTACGCGCTCCCGGAGGAGTGGCGGGAACGGTTCGCGCTGCGCCGCTACGGCTTTCACGGCCTGTCGTACGCCTACGCCCTGCGCCGCACCGGGGAACTGCTCGGCATCGACCCCGCCGGTGCGCGCATCGTGATGTGCCACCTGGGCGCGGGCGCGTCACTGGCCGCCGTCGCCGGTGGGCGGTCGGTCGACACCACCATGGGCTTCACCCCGCTCGAAGGGCTGGTGATGGCGACCCGTCCCGGCAGCATCGACCCGGGCATCCCCTTGTGGCTCCAGCGGCACGGCCTGTCCGCCGTGGAGGTCAACGACGCGCTGGAGCACCGCTCGGGCCTGCGCGGGCTGGCGGGGACGGGCGACATGCGGCGGATCAGGGAGCGTGCCGAGCGGGGCGATGGCACGGCCCTGGCCGCACTGGACGTCTTCCACCACCGGCTGCGGGCCTGCGCCGCCGGGATGGCCGCCGCGCTCGGCGGCCTGGACGTGCTGGTGTTCACCGGCGGGGTCGGCGAGCACGACCCGGAGGTACGCCGCCGTCTGGCCGGCGACCTGGCCTTCCTCGGCGCCGCCGTCGATCCGGAGGCCAACGCCGCGAGCTCGGGCGACGCCGAGATCACCGCGCGGGGAGCCGCCGTCCGCACCGTGGTCGTCCAGGCGCGGGAGGACCTGGAGATCGCCGCCGGGGTGCGCGCGGCGCTCGGCGCGTCCTGACCGTACGTCAGGCGGTGGCGCTGTCCTGGGTCGGGGGCTGCTCGGGCGGCTCGCCGGTGAGCGCGGCGCGCAGGGCGTCCGCGGTCGTGGCGTGCACCGGGATGTGCTGGTCGATCTTGGCGAGCCGCACCACCCTCTCGACCGTCCGGCGCGGCCCCGCCAGCCGCACGGAGCCGCCGTGCCGGGTGGCGTAGGTGTTGGTGTGCAGCAGCACCCGGAGCCCCGCGCTGTCGAGGAACCGCACCTCGGTCAGGTCGATGACGAGATGGTCGCCCGGCTCCCCGCGCGCCTGCCGCACGTAGGCGTCGAACTGGCCGGCGGCGCCGACGTCGAGGTCGCCCTCGATCGAGATCAGAGTCGTTCCGGGAAGCCGCTGACTCGACAGCCCGAGCCGCTTCTCCATCCGCCGACCTCCCCTTTCCTGCCCCAGTGCGAGCCGCTCCGGCCGCCGGTTCTGACCGCCGTCCTCAACATAGGCTCCCGCGGGCCTCCGGTCCCGGTAGGAGATGGCCTCCCGAATGGGCCCCTCCCTGACAGGAGCTGTCACGCCTTCATAGGTACCACCGCGTGGTGGCCCGCCGGAGACGTCACCCTGCCATGGTGGACCCTCGGACGTTTCCTCCGTGTGAGGAAACGGCGGCCGGTGGGGGCCGTTCGCCGAGGAATCGCACGTCGACGGCACGGGCGGCCACTTCCGGCCCGTCCGGCCGGCGTCCACAACCGGCCTTCAACGGCGACCGGCCCGGTCAGTGGACCCGGCCGTGCGGCCTCGTCCTGTCCACCTCGGGCAGCGCCTCGATCACGCTGCGCAGATGGTCGCGCGCCGCCCGCTCGGCGGCCTTGGGGTCGTGCGCGCAGATCGCGTCGATGATCGCCAGGTGCTGCGGGAGCGACACCTGCGGCCTGCCCGGGTGCATCGCCAGCTTGAACTGGTGCCGGACGTTCTGCGCGCGCAGCCGCTCCAGGAAGTCGGCCGCGGTCCGCTGCCCGCTGAGCGCGCGGATCCTCGCGTGCAGCCGCTCGTTCAGCCGCGAGTAGCCCAGCACGTCGCCGGACCTCACGGCCGTGCGCATGCTCTCCCCGATCTCGCGCAGCTCGGCCTCCTCCTCCGCGGTGACCCGCTCGGCGGCCTTGGCGGCGCACAGGCCCTCGATCACCATCCGGACCTCGGAGATCTCGATGGCCTCTTCGAGCGAGACCGCGCGAACCCGGGCGCCACGGTTCTGCACCCGCTCGATCAGGCCCTCGTTGGCCAGCTCCAGCAACGCCGCGCGGACGCTGGCCCTGCTGGCGGCGAACTGCTCCGACAGGTCGGCCTCGACCAGGCGCTGGTTCGGCACGAACTCGCCGCTGAGAATGGCCTCCCGGATCCCGGCCACCACCGAGCCGCCCTGCTCGCGGCCGTCACGCACGCCTGCCGCCACAGCCTCTCCCTGATCGGCATCGATATTGTCGCCAATTTTGTAGCTGTCATAGTGTAACGTCCGGCGGGACCCCGTTCCCGTCCATCATGGCCTGTCATCGGCCCGTGAAGGGACAGGAGGGACCGGATGCCGGCAGCGAACGGGCGGACGCTCACGATCGCCGTGCTGGGCCTGGGCGAGGCGGGCGGCGCGATCGCCCGGGACCTGGCCGCGGCCGGGGCCGTGGTCCGGGGCTACGACCCCGTGGTGCCCGCCCCGGACGGTATCACCGGCACCGGCGGCGAGGCCGAGGCGGCCGACGGCGCCGCGCTCGTGCTGAGCGTCAACAGCGCGCACGACGCGGCCGCCGCCCTGGACGCGGGCGCCGCGGGCGTCGGCGACGGCGCCGTCTGGGCCGACCTGAACACCGGCTCGCCCGGCCTGAAACAGAAGCTGCACGCCGCCGCCCGCGAACGCGGCATCCGCTTCGCCGACGTGGCCATCATGGCGCCGGTTCCGGGCCGTGGCCTGCGTACCCCGATGCTGGCCTGCGGCGAGGCCGCGGACGATGTGGCGCGGCTGCTCAACCCCCTGGGCGCCTCCGTCGAGGTGCTGCCCGGCGAGCCCGGCGCCGCCGCGGCCCGCAAGCTGCTGCGCAGCGTGTTCTTCAAGGGCCTGGCCGCCGCCGTCGTGGAGGCGCTGGAGGCCGCGAAGGCGGCGGGCTGCGAGCCGTGGCTGCGCGAGAACATCGTCGCCGAGCTCACCGCGGCGGGGGAGCCCACCGTCGACCGGCTGGTGTCCGGCACGCACCGGCACGCCGTCCGCCGCGCCGACGAGATGGCCGCCGCCACCGACATGCTCGCCGAGCTGGACGTCCCGCCCCTGATCGCCGCCGCGTCCCGCGATCTCCTCCGCCGCCTTGCCGCAAGCCGGAATCCGGCTGGCTCCGGGACGACGGATCCTTCTAGAGTCGATCACTGAAACCGCGAAGCGAGGAGACGTCATGGCGGTACGTGCGGTCGGATTCCACCAGGCGGGCGGCCCCGAGGTGCTCCAGGTCGTCGATCTCCCCGAGAGGCACGCCGGCCCCGGCCAGATGCGGATCCGCGTTCACGCGGCCGACATCAACCCCTCCGACGTGGCGACGCGGCAAGGGGCGGTCCCCCGGGCGCTGGGCGGCGAGCCTCCCTACGTCCTCGGCTGGGACGCGGCCGGCACGCTGGACGAGATCGGCGAAGGCGTCGAGACCGACCTGAGCCTGGGCGACCGCGTGGTGGCCATCGTGTTCCCCTACGGCCCGCACCCCGGCGGGTACGCCGAGAGCCTGGTCGTGCCCGCCGAGCAGGTCGTCCGCGCGCCCGTCGGCGCCGACCACGCCGCGGCCTGCACCCTGCCGATGAACGGGCTGACCGCCCGCCGGATGCTGGACCTGCTCGACCTCGAACCCGGCGCCACCCTCGCCGTCACCGGCGCCGCCGGCCAGCTCGGCGGCTTCGTGATGCAGCTCGCGAAGGCCGACGGCCTGCGAGTGATCGGTGACGCCGCCCCCAAGGACCGCGACCTCGTCCGCGACCTGGGCGCCGACGAGGTGGTCGACCGCGGCGACGACGTCGCCGCCCGCATCCGCGAGGCCGTGCCGGACGGCGTGGACGCGGTGGCGGACTGCGCCGTCCAGAACGATCTGGTCGTCCCGGCCGTCCGCGACGGCGGCCGGGTGTCCACGGTCCGCGGTTTCCACGCCGACGCCGAACGCGGCATCACCTACCACCCCGTCATGGTGACCGACTACCTCCGCGACCACGCCAAGCTCGACCGGCTCCGCCACCAGGCCGAATCCGGCGTCCTCACCCTCCGCGTGGCCGCCACCTACAAACCCGAGCAGGCCCCCGAAGCCCACCGCCGCTTCGAACAAGGCGGCGTCCGAGGCCGCCTCGTCATCGAGTTCTAGCGGCACGTCCGGCCAGGCCCGGCCGCCCGTGCGCGACGATCACCATCAGTCGTCACCGGGGAGCCAACGCCGCACGCGCTCCCTCGGCGTGCCGGCGTCAACGTGCCAGAGTTTCCGGTCAGGGTCCCAGCGAGCCCGCACCGACCGCTTGGCCTCGTCCTTCTCCTCGAAGGGAACGGCCAGATAGAGCCGTTCTCCGACCACCGTCCCAGGGCGGACCTCGCCGGAGGAGGCAGGTGTTCCAGGGGACCGCCGCACCGGTGTGCGGGCGGGACGGTCCATACGCGCCCGCTCCACGATGTGACGGACCCGTTCGCATGACGACGGGTCGGTGATGCGCATCATCAGGTCGGTGGAGCCGCTATGCGCGAGAAGGTTGAGGGAGCCGTGCCACAACACGGTGTCGTCCAGGATCAGCACCTTCTCGTGCATGCGTTCGCGGGCCGCGACCTGGCAACCGGCCGCCTGGAGTTCGCGGACGAGGTCCGCCTGTGGCGTCCCCGCGTGGTCGCGGGTGTGCACGGTCACGCGGACACCGTCGGCGATGCGGGGCTTCAGCCGGCGGAGCCAGTACCGCACGGCCTGACCGTTGAGAAACGCGCAGTAGATGTCGATGCTCTTGCGTGCGCGTGCGATGTCCCATTCGACCGCGCGCTGCACTTCGTCGGCGGGGAAGAACGCCGGTCGTGCCAGTTCCTCCTCGTCCAGAACCCCGAGGTCGGCCGCGCTGCGAACCGGCACGAGCTCATCGACCGGGATGCGTTGCGCGTGCCGCCAGAGATGGTGCAGCATCCTGACCGCTTCGCTGTCGGGGCGCAGGGCACGCTGCATGTACTGGACGTTGGCGACCACGACCAGGTGATCCCTGGCCCGGCTCAGCGCGACGTTGAGCAGTCGGCAGGTGTCCGACGACGGCCCGACGCCGTCGTAGAACCATCCGGGCCTGGGCCCCGCACCGGTGACCGTGTCGATGATGATGAGCGGCCGCTCGCTGCCCTGGAACCGATGGACGGTATCGACCAGACCTTCGTACTGCGCGCCGAAGCGGTAGGCGAGGCTCGCGTTGAGCGCGTTCTTCTGTCTCTTGTACGGGGAGATGACCGCGAGGCGGTCCGTGGGGCGTTCCCCCTCGGGCAGGTCGGTCCATTTACGGGCGGGCAGGACCGTGTCGTACTGGAGTCCCCTGATCAGCTCATGGATCACCGCTTCGTGCACCGCGTTGGACAGGTGCGCCTCCGAACCCGTGCCGGGCACGACCCGGCTGGAGGTGTCCACCAGCACGAGCGGGCTCTCGATCAGAGGTGAAGGGGGCAGGCTGCTGGTGTCCCTCCGGCGGGTGAGCAGCGGGGCGTCGCGGTAGGCGACCTCGTTGACCAGCGTGCAGATGGCCTGGCGCATCCGGTACTGCTCGTTGAGCGCGACCATTCTCGAGTCGTTCCGCACGGCTTCGCCGGTGGGGCTCACCAGCCCGGCGGCGTGAAAGGCGTCGCGGTCCATCCAGGTACGCGAATGCTCCCGCTCCTGTGCCGAGGCTTTGCGGTCCTTCGAGCCGCGGGTCACGGCCGGCAACTGCCGGAAGTCGCCCGCGATGACGACGCGCCTGCCGGCCAGGCCCGCCGCGCACCACGCGGAGGGCAGGTTCACCATCCCGGCCTCATCGATGACCACGACGTCGATGGCGTCCATCAGCCTCCGGGACTGAACGGCCTTGGAGACGGTCGTCGCCATGATCCGGCACCGGCTGCGAACCGCGTCGGAGAGTTTCTGCCTCTCCTCGGTGAGGCGGTTCAGCTCTCGCTGGAGGTCGTCGGCCTCGGCCCGCAGCCGCTCCAGAGGAGGAAGAGGCCGTACCTCCTCCATGAGACGGGACACGGTGGCCCGCGCCTCCGCGTACTCGGCGGTGAAGCGTTCACGGTCGCGTAGCGCCGCCGCGTGGTTCTGCCGGTGCGTTTGGAAAACGTGTTCGTGGTGTGCGAGTTGGGTGTAGAGGGCTTGGAGCTTGGCCTGCTTACGTTGGGCGAAGATCCCGGACGGAGTGCCGATCCGGTCGATCTCGCGGCGCACGTACTGGACTTGCTTGCCGGTGACCTGTGCCGCGTTGTCCTCCATGCCTGCGGCACGGTCGATGTTGAGGAGCAGTTGGTGCAACCGGTTCATCTCGGCGGTGGCGGCCAGGGCCTGCTCGTGCCGGGCGATGCCCGTGCGGAGTGGGTCCAGCTCACCGGTGAGCCGGGTGATCTGCGCGTCGATCGCTGTGGCCAGTCGTCGCTCGATGAGCTCGGGACTCACCTGCTGCCCGTACTTGGCCGCCAGCGAGGGAAGGGCGATCTTCCCGGCCCGCTGGAGGAGTCCCGCGTCGAACCCCTCCTCGCCGGCCAGTGAATCGCACATCCGCTCCACGGCCTGGTCGACCGCGACGTGCGTGGGCGCGACGAAGAGCACTCGCAGCCCCTGCCGGTAGCAACCCTCGACGACGCAGGACACGACCTTCGTCTTGCCGGTTCCCGGCGGGCCCCAGATGAAGGTGACGTCGCTGCCCAGCGCCTGCTCGACGGCCTGACGCTGCCGTGGGTTGAGCTCGTGATCACGGTATCCGCCGACGAGCCGTTCGACGTCCCCGGCCCTGCCGGTGCGGGGCCGTCCCAGACCGAGGACCCAGCCGGCGGTCGTGGGGTTGATGGGCGAGTCCTCGCCGCCGGCCTGCTCCAGCCTTTCGGCCAGGGCTTCGAGGCCGCCGGTCTCGTCCTCGACCAGCTGCGCACTCGCGGGCGCAGGACCCAGGTCCGCGCTGGTGAGCACCCGCACCTTGCCGTCGGGCATCCGCTGGACGTCGGCGGGCGCCCAAGGGCCGGTGGCCCGGAAGCGCCGGATCAACAGGTCTTTGGCGCCGAACGATTCGTTCCATCGTTGACATGAGAAGAGGTATTCGCGGTTTTCTCCGGTGGAGCCGATCTGCCGTCCCTCCGACAGTGTGACCTTTTCGGAGCTGCGCATATCATCGTGGAGCCCGGCCCGTATTTCGGCGCGAACAGCGCGAAGAAGATCGGCGACCGCACCCGGCCTGCCCCGCCCTTCGACCACCCGTGCTCCCCTCGACCGACCGGGTCAACCGTAATTTACCGACCACGCAACCGCATGTCAGGTGATCGGCACATAGCGCGTATGGACCGGCCTTGGAGTGCATTTAACCGGTGTGACCGGAGTAGGGCATTACAGGCGCTCTGTCCCTGTGAAGCATCGGTGGGCGCCTCGCCGAGCCGCTAGATCTGATCTAGCGGGGGCGTTGTGTGATCTCGCGCCTCTGGGGTGAGGGGCGGAGGCGACGGAGGGGGATGTCGTCGTGCGGTCGTTCGGAGACGGCGGTCGCCGTCGTCACCCCGTGTGCGACCGCTGCTCCTCGGCGTCGTTGGAGCAGGCGATCGGCCGCATGGCTCGGCTGGTGGGTCTGGGGCCTGGGGCCGGGTGGTTTCTTCGCCTTGGACCGATGAGTCTTCGGGCCGCCGCGAGTCTGTTGACGCAAGGGAGAAAGAAGGACGAGATGAGCGATACGCAGGAAAGCGAACTGGCGATCGAGACCTCGGGCCTGGTCAAGACGTTCGGCGAGACGCGGGCGCTGGACGGCATCGACCTCGCCGTTCCCCGGGGCTCGGTGTACGGGTTGCTGGGGCCGAACGGGGCGGGCAAGACCACGGCCGTCCGGGTGCTGTCCACCCTGCTGCGCCCCGACGGGGGAGAGGCCCGGGTGTTCGGGCACGACGTGCGGCGCGAGGCCGACGCCGTGCGTTCCCGGGTCAGCCTGACCGGCCAGTACGCCTCGGTGGACGAGGACCTGACCGGCACCGAGAACCTGGTGCTGCTGGGCCGGCTGATCGGCTACCGGAAGAAGGAGGCGCGCGAGCGCTCGGCCCTGCTGCTGGAGGCGTTCGGGCTGACCGACGCCGCCGGACGACAGGTGAAGAACTACTCGGGCGGCATGCGCAGGCGCATCGACATCGCCGCCAGCATTCTCAACACCCCGGACCTGCTGTTCCTGGACGAGCCCACCACCGGGCTCGACCCGCGCAGCCGCAACCAGGTCTGGGACATCGTCCGGGTGGTGGTCGCGCAGGGCACCACGGTGCTGCTGACCACCCAGTACCTGGAGGAGGCCGACCGGCTCGCCGGGCGGATCGCGGTCATCGACCACGGCAAGGTCATCGCGGAGGGCACCCCCGGCGAGCTGAAGTCGTCGGTGGGCGCGGGCTCGGTGCATCTGCGGCTGCGCGACGCCGGGCAGCGCGAGGAGGCGCGGCTGCTGCTGGCCCGCACGCTCGACACCCCGGTCGAGGCGGAGGCCGACCCGGTCGCGCTGACCGCGCGCCTCGAACGCGAGAGCACCGAGCGCGGCGCCGCGGAGCAGGCGTCGCGTGCGCTGGCCGAGCTCGCCGCGGCGGGCATCACCGTGGACGACTTCTCCCTCGGCCAGCCCAGCCTGGACGAGGTGTTCCTCACCCTCACCGGCCACCCGGCCGAGAACGGTTCCGCGAACGGCGGAGAGCGGAAGCAGACGAAGGAGGTTGCGGCGTGAGCACCGCGACGACTCAGGAGGCGCCCGGCGTCTACGTCCCGTCCCCGGAGGTCATCGGCGCGGTGCTGGCGCCGGGGGCGCGGCCGCGGCGGCCGAGCGCGTGGTCGGCGTCGATGACGTTCGGCTGGCGCGCCATGCTGAAGATCAAGCACGTGCCCGAGCAGCTGTTCGACGTCACCGCCTTCCCGATCATCATGACGCTGATGTTCACCTATCTGTTCGGCGGGGCGCTGGCCGGCTCGGTCACCGAGTACCTGCAGTTCCTGCTGCCGGGCATCATGGTGATGAGCGTGGTCATGACCACGATGTACACCGGGGTGTCGGTCAACGTCGACATCGAGAAGGGTGTGTTCGACCGGTTCCGCAGCATCCCGATGTGGCGTCCCGCGCCGATGATCGGCTACCTGCTGGGCGACATGTTCCGCTACACCGCCGCGTCGCTGGTGATCCTCACGCTGGGCCTGATCCTCGGCTTCCGTCCCGGCGGCGGCCCGGCCGGGGTGATCGCGGGGATCGCGGTGCTGGTGGCCTTCTCGTTCGCCTTCTCCTGGGTCTGGACGATGTTCGGCCTGCTGATGCGCACGGAGAAGGCGGTCATGGGCGCCAGCATGATGGTGCTGTTCCCGCTGACCTTCCTCAGCAACATCCTGGTCCGCCCCGAGACCATGCCCGGCTGGCTCCAGGCGTTCGTGGACGTCAACCCGATCACCCACCTGGTCGCCGTCGTCCGCGGTCTGATGCAGGGGGACGTGGGCGACGAGCTGGTCTGGGTGACCCTGTGGGCCGCCGCCCTCATCGCGGTGTTCGGCTCCCTCACGATGTGGCTCTACAACCGCAAGTGACCCCGCGCCCAAGGCCGGGTTCACAGGGTCCAGGACGTGGGGGTCTCGGGCGAGTAGACGCAGGTCGTGCCCGTGGAGACGGCGGACCGCAGGTGCCCGGCCAGGGCGGGGTGGGCCTGGTCGAGCTTGCGGAGGGTGTCGCGGATCCGGGCGGTGACGGTCTTGCGGGCGCGCTCGGCCTCGTCGCCCAGGCGGCGGGTGCGCCCGGCCAGCCCGGCGGCGGCGCGCAGCTCCTCCAGCAGGGCGGCGCGTTCGCGGTCGTACGCGGCGGCGCGGTCGTCGTCGCCCAGCGCGACCGCGCCGCCGATCTCCTCGTCGAGCAGGCGGAGCCGCCGCTCGTAGCGGGCCTTGGCCTCGTCGTCGAGCACGGCGTCGCCGCCCATCCGCCTCGCCGCCGTCACCGCCTCGCCGCCCTCGGGGGACAGCAGCGCCACGGCGGCGATCGGCGTCCCGGGACTGCCCAGCAGCCGGTGCAGGTCGCGCAGCCCCTTGGCGTCGGGCATGTGGACGGTCCGCCCGCCGAACGTCAGCGTCCACACCGTGCCGTCGCGGCGGAAGACGCCGCCGGGCCGGGCGTCCACGGACATGGGCCGCGGCGCCGGGCCGTCCAGCGCGGCCGGCGCCCGGCGGGCGCGGTCGAGCAGGTGGGGCATCCCCAGGCGGGACGCCTCGCCGGCGACCTCGGCCAGCAGTGCCGTGGCGGCGTCGGCGTCACCGGCGCCGCCACGGGCCGCCAGCGTCTCGGCGAGGCGCAGGCGCGCCTCGGCCGACCAGGGACGCGCCAGCAGCCGGTCGGCCGACCGGTACGCCTCGGTGAACCTGGCCGCCGCGTCGTCCCAGCGCCCCTCGGCCTGGTCGAGCAGGCCGAGCCACAGGCTCATGGGCCCGCTGACCTCGCAGCCCCACAGGCACACCCCCCACAGGTCCCGGTGGGGGAGGAGGGCGGCGCGGGCGCGTTCGCACAGCCCCGGGTCGCCGGACGCGGCGGCGGTCTGGGCCAGGAACCGCAGCCACAGCGCCTCGACCTCGCGCGGGAACGAGACGCCCGTGTCGTCGACCTCGGCCAGGTACCGCCGGGCCGCCGCGATGTCGCCGCGCTGCACGGCGGCGACGCCCTCCAGCAGGTCCGCGTACGGGTGCCCGGTCTCGCGCAGCGGCGACCGCAGCGCGTCGACCTCCTCGAACCGGCCGCGCAGCAGGGCCAGCGCCCAGCTCAGGTGCAGGGCCATGAACCCGAATCCCTGGCCGGGCACGCACTCCCCGTCCCGCGTCACGGTCGCGATGAGGGACTCGGCCTCCGCGAAGCGCCCCTGCGTCGTGCAGATGATGGCCGTGTCGACCTGGGAGGCCACGCCCCACACCGTCGTGTCGTCGTCGCGGGTCAGGTCCATGAACTCGCGGTAGCGGTCGAGGTAGCGCGGGTCGCCCTGCTCCAGCAGCGCGACCCAGCCGAACGAGGTCGCGTACGCGGCGGACCCGCGGTCGCCCGTGCGCAGCGCGAGATCGGCCAGTTCCCTGGTCAGCTCCTCGCGTTCGGGCGCGGTGCCCAGACCGAGCAGGGTGTCGTGCCGCGCCCACAGCCCGAAGGCCAGCGCGTCCTCGTCACCGCCCTCGCGCGCCAGCCCGGCCAGCGCGGCGGCCAGTTCCTGCGCCATCGTCAGGAGCACGGACGGCCCGGCCACGGCCGGGCGGTCGCCGATCAGGCGGCGGTGCGCCTCCTCCAGCAGCCCGGCGCGCCGCCCGGCGCGCGCCTTCGCGTGCTCATGGCGGTGGAAGGACAGCGCCACCCGGGCCAGCAGCTCGTCGTCGTCCAGGGAGAGCGCCAGGTCGGCGGCGAGGTCGAAGGCGTCCCAGGCGGGCTGCGGGTCGGGGTCGTGGTGCAGCGCCTGCCCGAGCGCGACGGCCAGCAGGGCGCGCTCGCGCGGCCGGTCGGGCGGGACGCGCTCCAGGGCGTGGCGGAGATGGGAGGCCGCCTCGTCCAGCGACAGCCGGGACGAGGCGTGCGCGGCGGCGGCCCGCAGCAGTCGCACCGCGTGCAGCGGGTCGATGCCGTCGCCGGCGAGGCGGGCGTGCCGGGCCGCCTCGGCGGGCAGGACGTGGTCGGCCAGGGAGGGGGAGCGGTCGAGCGCCCGGACCACCTCGGCGTGCGCCTCGCGCGCCTCCTTCTCGCCGAGCGAGCCGTACAGCGTCTCCCTGACCAGGTCGTGGGCGAAGCCGAACCGTTCCTCGCCCAGCGCGACGACCAGCCGGGCGGCCACCGCCTGGTCGAGCAGCCGGTCGGCATGCGGGACGGGCATGTCCGCGGTCGCCGCCAGCACCCCGCGGTGGAACTCGCGTCCCAGCACGGCCGCGGCGGTCAGCAGCCGCACCACCGGGGGAGCCAGCAGGGACAGCCGGTGCCGGACCGCGTCGCGCACGCCCGGCGCGATCGCGGTGACGCTGCCGCCGCCGTGCCAGAGCCGGGCCGTCTGCTCCACGAAGAACGGGTTGCCGCCGGTGCGCCGGTGCACCTCCGCGACCAGATCGGGATCGGGCTCGCGTCCCACGGTGCGGTGTATCAGCCGGCCGACCTCGTCGCGCTCCAGGCCGGTCAGCGTCACCGTCGTCGCCTTGGCGGCCAGCGCCGTCAGCGCCGGGCGCAGCGGGTGGCCGCCTGCCACCTCGCCGTCTTCCAGGCAGCCGCCCTCCGGCCGGCCGTCCTCAAGCCCGCCGCCCTCCGCCCAGCCGCCCTCGACCTCGACGTCGCGGTACGTCCCGACCAGCAGCAGCCGCTCGAACCAGGTGTGCCGCGCGGCGAACTCCAGCAGCCGGACCGAGGCCGCGTCCGCCCAGTGCAGGTCGTCCAGCACCACGACCACCGGGCGCCGCTGGGACGCGGCCACCAGCGCCGTGGTCACCGCGTCGTACAGCCGGAAGCCGTCGGCGCCCTCGCCGCGCTCCTCGCCCAGCAGCGCCGCGACCTCCGAGCCCGCCACCTCCAGCAGCTCCGCCCATTCCGCCGGGCCGGCCGCACGGCGCAGCGCCCGCATCACCTGCGTCCACGGCCACAGGCCCGGGGCGGCGGCCGAGTCCCAGCAGGAGCCGCCCAGCACCATGACGCCGTGCTCACGGGCGCGCCGCGCGGCACTGGTCACCAGGGCCGTCTTGCCGATCCCGGCCTCGCCGGCGACCAGCACGAGACCGCCGTGGCTGGTGGCCGTCCGGTCGATCTCGGCGTCCAGCACCGCGGCGGGATGCTCCCGCCCGATCAGCGCCGCTGACATCGCCTGCCGTCTCCTCCGCGTCCGCGGCCCGCGCCCGGTCCCCAGGGCGTACGCCGACGCGTACGACGCTAGCGCGTGCCACCGACATGCCGTACTTCGCCGGTTCGCTCAGCCGAGCAGCCTCTGGGGGACGACCTTGGCGACCTCCTCGCGCAGCCGCGGAAGCGTCGGGGCGAACCGGTCCCCGCAGCAGTCGGTGTCGTTGAACCTCCGGTGCGGGACGATCGCCTTGCGCGGGTTGAGGTCGTACTGGACGCACAGCCACGCGCACATCCGCACCAGGGACTGCAACAGCGGGCGGGGCGGCAGGAACGCGTTATAGGTCCCCTCGCATTCGATGCCGACCGTGTAGTCGTTGGCGCCCCGGACGTGCGTGCCCACGACCATGTCCCCGGCGCGGGCGGCCGCGTAGCTGCCGTGCCGCCCTTCGAGGATGTGGCCGCCACGGCTGATGGTGAAGTGCTGGCCGGTGTCGCCCCAGCCCCGCCGGTCCATGTGGAACTTCTGGATCCCCTGCGCGAGCCGTTGCGCACGGGCGAGCGAGTAGTCCTCCACGTTCCTGGTGGAGGTGTGGTGGACGACGATGTACCGGGGAGGGCCGGACCGCACCCTCACCTTGCGCTGCGGCGCCCGCGCGCCCCATTCCGCGGTCCCCAGGATCCACGAGTTCGCGGTCCTGGTGGCCCCGTCGGCGCTCTTCTCCGGCCCGCCGGCCGGCAGGAGGTCCAGGGCGCCGGCCACGACGAACCCCGTGCCCGCCACCAGGACGGCCCCGCCCGTCAGGACCGAGCGCCGGGACAGCTCGGCATCGCCCGGACCGGAACCGCGATGCCTGCCGCCGCGCCCCTGCCCGTTCCCGCCGCGATCCCTTCCCTCCAGGTCGCTGGGGAAGAAGTCGCCGTCATCGTGGAGCGCCGGGGTCCGCGCCCCGGACGACTCAGCCAAGTGCCCACCCGGAGGCGGGATGGGCCAGGTCGTGAGCGTGCATGCGTCTCCTCGTCGCGGGCCATCAGGAGGCGGCCGGCTATCAGGACGGTAAAAGACGCGGCGCCCGATCGCCAAGCGGCCCAGGTGAGGGCGTATGCGCCCGGAACGCACCCCGGTCACGCAGCGCGGCGCCCCGGCGCCGCCGCGCCCCCGCCGACCCGCGTCCCGTCGCCCGGTGACCCGGGTCGGCGGCGCCCGGTGAGCGAGCGGCGGGCCACCGGGAAGTCGCAGTAGGTGTCCGGGTACGCCTCGGGCTCGAAGACCTTCAGCGTGTACCCCCGGCGCGGCAGCGCGCCCGGTCGCTCCGGTCCCGTTATCTCCGGTCGGTTGTCCGCTGAGCGGACAATCACGAGTAAGGTGCAGGGGAACCCCACGTGAGGAGTGGAACCCATGCCGCGGGAAGGCGCCGGACCCGACTTCATCGAGGCGCTGGCCCGTGGGCTGAAGGTCATCACCGCCTTCCAGCCGCACCGGCCGTCGATGACGCTGACCCAGGTCGCCACCGAGACCGGCCTGGCCAGGCCGACCGCGCGGCGGATCCTGCTCACGCTGGAGGAGCTCGGCTACGTGCGCTCCTCCTCCGGCGGGTTCGAGCTGACCCCCCGCGTGCTGGAGCTCGGCGTGGCCTACGTGTCCTCGAAGGGCCTGTGGGACGTCGCCCGCCCGCACATGGAACGGCTGGTCGCCAAGACCAACGAGTCCTGCTCCATCGCCCAGCTCGACGGGTCCGACATCGTGTACGTGGCCCGGGTCGCCGTGCCCAAGATTGTGGCGCTGCGGGTGCAGATCGGGACCCGCTTCCCGGCGCTCCAGACCTCGCTGGGCAAGGTGCAGCTCGCCGCGCTGCCGCCGGACGAGGTGGACCGGATCCTGGCCGAGCCGAGCCGCTCCGGCCTGGAGCCGCACGTCACGCCGACCAAGGAGGAACGCGACGCCGAGCTGCGGGAGGTGCGGGCGCGCGGCTGGGCGCTCACCGACCAGCAGCTGGCGCGCGGCATCCGCTCGGTCGCCGCGCCGCTGCGGGACGGGTCCGGCCGGGTCATCGCGGGCATCAACGTCAACACCCACGCGGCGGAGACCCCCACGGAGAAGCTGGTGGAGGAGTACCTGCCGCTGCTGCTGCACACCGCCGGCGAGATCAGCGCCGACTTCGCGCGCCTGGAGACCGTCCCGCAGGTCACGGCGTCCTGACCGGCCCCCAGGGGTTCAGGGGCGCAGGACGATCCGGCCCTCGGTGTCGCCCTTGCGCTGGCGCTCCCACGCCTCCGGGGCCTCCTCCAGCGGGACGGTCTCGTGCGCCACCGACAGCGTTCCCGCCGCGGCGCGCTCGGCGATCTGGGTGATGGCCATGGCGCGCTGCTCGCGGGACAGCTCGTTGTTGGTGTAGCCGAGGATCCGCAGCGACTTGCTCCGCAGCGTCCCCGAGTCGATCGGGGAGGTCTCGCCCGCCGAGCCGCCGAGGTTCACCAGCCTCCCGTACGGGCGCAGCGCCCTGGCCGCCGCCGCGGCGGGGACGCCGAACAGCGGGTCCAGGACCAGGTCGACCGGGCCGTCCGCCGCGTCGGTGAACCGGGCCGCCAGCTCGGCGACGTCGTCGGTGTCGAGCGGCACGACGGCGTCGGCCCCCGCCCGTTCCGCGCGTTCCCGCGCCGTCGCCGAGCGCGCCGCCGCGACCACGCGCCCCGCCCCCAGCGTCCGGGCGAGCTGGACGGCGGCCTGCCCGACGCCGCCGCCAGCGCCGAGCACCACCACCCGTTCCCCGGCGGCGAACTCGCCGCGCCAGGTCAGCGCCATGTACGCGGCGACCGCCGACAGCCCGAGCGCGGCGACCGCGACGGGGTCGGCCTCTTCGGGCAGCTCGACCAGGTCCTCTTCGGGCACCGCGACCGCCTCGGCCATGCTGCCGTCACCCGGCGCCATCCCCGCGCTCGTCGGGAACCAGACGAGCCGCCCGCCGCGCGTCCCGACGCCCTGGACGCCCGGCACGTACGGGGTCTCCGGGCGACCGAAGTACGACCGCCCGGTCGCGCACAGCAGGTCGAGCGGTGTGATGGGCGCGGCGAGCACCTCGACCAGCGCCGCGCCCGTGCCCGGCGCGGGCGCTTCGCGGTCGGCGGCCACCCGTGGCGGCAGCCCGCATGCGTGGATCTCGGCGGCTCGCATGGCTCAGGTGGCGATGTCGGGGTAGGGCAGCTTCCGGTCGGACAGCCGCCGGGCGTACTCGAGCTGGAACCCCAGCGGCTCGTCGTAGTCCCGCTCGAACATGGCGATGAACAGCGTGAGCGTCAGGAACGGGTGCGCGCCCAGGTCGAACAGCGCGGGGTAGTCGTGCGAGGCGAGCGCGGCCCGTTCGTTCTCCTCGAAGGCCAGCCACGTGCTGCGCTCGCCGCCATGGCAGTTGAGGATGCGGTTGGCGTACTCCGACTCCCACCACTCGACGGTGCCGCGCGGGTCCTCCCGGTACCGCTCGACCAGGTCGGGGTCGCGGTCGACGGTGTACAGGAACTTGTTCAGCAGGTACTTGCTCACCGTCCACCTCCGTTGGGGTACCAGGTGAAGTATGCCTCCATGGTGTGGAACAAATCGTAGGTGTCGACGTAGTCGGCCTTCCGGCCGTCGCCCGCCACGCCCATCATCAGCATGAAGTCCATGAAGCCGTGGGTGGCGTTGCCCGGCGCGTGGAGGCTGTCGAGCGTCACCTCCGACAGGCAGCCCTCGATGTCGCCCGTGGAGATCCATTCCACGGCGCGGCGGTCGAACTCGGGGTCGGGGCCGTGCGGGCCGAACTGCCGGGGGCCGCCCAGCTCCAGCGACAGATGCCCGGTCCCGATGATCGCGACCCGCTTGTCCGACGGCCAGGACTCCACCAACTGCCGGATCGTCCGGCCGAGCTCCACGAACCGCTTGGGCTGCGGCAGCGGCGGGGCGAAGATGTTGGTGTAGACCGGCACGATCGGCAGGTCGTTCTGCGGGCGCAGCGTGATGATCGGGCACGTGATCGAGTGGTCGATCCGCAGCTCG
This sequence comes from Actinomadura sp. SCN-SB, assembly GCF_043906805.1. Taxonomy (NCBI): domain Bacteria; kingdom Bacillati; phylum Actinomycetota; class Actinomycetes; order Streptosporangiales; family Thermomonosporaceae; genus Actinomadura; species Actinomadura sp. SCN-SB. The sequence continues at coordinate 44,410 of NZ_JBIMPP010000039.1, forward strand.
TTGGAGAAGGCGAGGTCGAACCCGGCGTCCAGGCCCTCGCGCAGGATGTACGCCGACAGGTCCTCCTGGCCCTTGCAGACCAGGCGCGGCAGCCCGAACTCGCGTTCCTCGTTGTACCAGTTGGCGTCGTACATCGGCGCCTTGCCGACCAGGAACTGCGGCATGTTGTCCAGCCACAGCTGGTGGAAGTGGTCGGAGCCGACCATCACCAGCACGTCCGGGTTCGCCCTGGTCAGGGTCTCCCGGAACGCCTCGACCTTGCGGACCCACTCGTCGGCGAACGGCGGCCGGTCCTCCCCGGTCGAGGTGCTGGCGCGGTAGTAGAACGGATGGTGCGTTGAAGCGATCACCGCGACGACTCGGGCCATCGGGCTCCCTGCCTTTCGGGGTGGGCGGGCTCAGTGGGGGGCGTCCGTGCCGTTCGCCGGGTACGGCTCGGGCGGCACGGACCGGTTGTTGAGGTCGACGGACAGGAAGATGTCGTTGCCGACCGGGCGGCGCAGCTCCTCGGCCAGCTGCCCGATCAGCCCGGCGGTGCGGGCCAGCAGCGCGAACCCGCGCAGCAGCTCCAGCGGCAGGCCCAGGTCGGCCAGCGCGGCGCCGCAGACCCCCGCGCCGTTCAGCGGCAGCGTCCTGCCGAGCACCTGGGGGTGGACGCGGCCGATCGCGGCGAACAGCGACAGGTGCGGCCCGAACAGCCCTTCCTCGGTGGCGATCCGCATCAGCCTGGGCGTGCGCGGGTCGCCGTCCTTGTGGACGTGGTGGCCGAGTCCGGGGACGAACCGGCCCTCCGCGCGGTACCGCCGGACGATCCGCAGCGCGACCGCGTCCCAGCCGGCGTCGTCCTCGGGCGTCAGGCCGTCCAGGGACTCCAGCACGTCGTGCAGGAAGCGGCCGGTGTCCTCGGTGACGCCCAGGAACCTCGACCCGCCGCCGAGCAGCCCCGCGGCCAGTGCCCCCTGCACCGAGTCGGGCGCCGACAGGTAGGTCAGCCGGGTGACGATCGCGGTCGGGGTGAAGCCGTGGTCGGCGAGCGCCGCCAGCACCGCCTCGAACACCCGCGTCTCGCCCCGGCTCGGCCTGCGCTGCGCGGCCAGCCAGAACGCCAGCTCGCCGAACCCGACCTCGCCCATGACGTCCTCGGCCAGGTCGTGGCCCAGCAGCGTGATCTTCTCCCGGGTGGACGCGCCCAGCGCGGTGGGGTACTCAGTCACGGTCGCCTTCCTCCGCCGGCTTCGACAGCCATTCACGCAGTTCCGCCCCATGCTCGTCCAGTTCCGGCGGAGGCAGGGAGTAACGCGCGGGCGTCGCCGAGAAACGGATCGGATGGCGGGTGGTGGGCACCGCGCGCTCGCCCTCGCCGACCTCGACGATCGGGTCGAGGCCGAACCGCTCGGCCATCGCGAACCCGCCGTCGATGGTGTTGATCGGGCCGCACGGCACGCCCGCCTCGACCAGCAGGTCGAACCACTCCACCGCGCCGCGCGTGCGCAGCCGCTCGACCAGGATCGGGTACAGCTCGTCCCGGTTGGCCGTCCGGTCGGCGTTGCGCGCGAACCGCGGGTCGTCGGGGACGTCCGGGATGCCGAGCACCTCGCAGAGCCGCCGGAACTGGCCGTCGTTGGCGGCGGTGACGATCAGGTCGTTGTCGGCGGTGGGCAGCGGCTCGTACGGGAACACGCTGGGGTGCGCGTTGCCCATCCGGTACGGGACGGTGCCGCCCGCGACATAGGCGGAGCTGTGGTTGACCAGCCCGGTCAGCGCGGAGGACAGGAGGTTCACCTCGACCAGCTGGCCCTCGCCGGTGGCGTCGCGGTGGCGCAGCGCCGCCAGGATCCCGATCACCGCGTGGTTGCCCGCCATCACGTCGAACACCGAGATCCCGGCCCGGTACGGCGGCCCGTCCGGGTCGCCGGTCAGGCTCATCAGCCCGGAGATGGCCTGCACCATCAGGTCGTAGCCGGGCACGTCGCGCCCGGGCCCCGAGCCGAACCCGGTGATCGAGCTGTAGACGATGCCCGGGTTGGCGGAGCGCACGGTCTCGTAGTCGAGACCGTACTTGGCCAGCCCGCCCGGCTTGAAGTTCTCGATCAGCACGTCGGCGCGGCGGGCCAGCTCGCGCGCCGCCGCGGCGTCCTCCTCCCGGCGCAGGTCCAGCGCGATCGACCGCTTGCCGCGGTTGATGCCCAGGTAGTACGTGGACACCTCGCCGCGTACCGGCGGCATCCAGGTGCGGGTGTCGTCGCCCTTGGGGCCCTCCACCTTCACCACGTCCGCGCCCATGTCGGCCAGCAGCATCGTGGCGTACGGCCCGGCCAGGATCCTGGAGAAGTCCGCCACCAGCACGCCTGACAGCGGCCCCCCGCCGCGGGGCCCGTTGTCCGTCATCCGGCTCCTTCGTTCGTCCGTTGCACGGACAATCGTCCGTAATCAGATTGTGGCACGTCAGCGGCCCGCGACGTCAACCCGATCATGACGTGCGCCGTGGCGGTGTTCGCGTCCAATTCGGTCCGCGCCGGACGGTTGACAGTTCAGCTACCGGTCGCGAGAGTGACGTTTAACCTGTTCGACCGTGTAGCGGACAGTGGTCCGCCCCTGCTCCCGGCGGTCACATCTCGAGGATCTGACGAGGAGGGTCCACGATGAGCGAGTTCGAGGCCGGCCGGCCGGTGGTCCTGCGCGGCGGGACCGTGCTGCCCATGACCGAGGGGCGCGAGGTCCTGTCCGGGGCCGATGTCCTGGTGGACGGCGAGACCGTCGCGGCCGTCGGCCCGAACCTGGAGGTCCCGGACGGCACCGTGGAGATCGACGCCACCGGCGGCATCGTGCTGCCGGGCATGATCGACACCCACCGGCACATGTGGCAGACCGCCATGCGCGGCTACGGCGCCGACTGGACCCTCACCCAGTACTTCGTCTGGTACTACCTGGAGCACGGCAAGAAGTTCCGTCCCGAGGACATCCACGCCGGCAACGTGCTCGCCGCCATCGAGGCCCTCGACGCGGGCGTCACCACGGTCGTCGACTGGTCGCACGGCCTGCAGACGCTCGACCACGCCGAGGCCGCCGTGGACGCGCTGCGCTCGGTGCCCGGACGGTACGTGCTGGCCTACGGCAACATCCAGCAGCCGCCCGCCGAGTGGAGCGGCACCAAGGAGTTCCGCGACTTCGCCGGCCGGCTCATCGGCGGCGACATGCTGGGCTTCCAGATGGCCTTCGACGTCACCGGGGACCCGTCCTTCCCCGAGAAGCCCGCCTTCGAGGTCGCCCGCGACCTGGGCGTCCCGGTCACCACCCACGCGGGCGTGTGGGGCGCCACCAGCGACGACAGCATCGCGCTGATGTTCGACAACGGGTTCATGACCCCCGAGACGATCTACGTGCACGCGGCCTCGCTGTCGATCGACAGCTACCACAAGATCGCCGCCACCGGCGGGTCCATCTCGGTGTCCACCGAGAGCGAGCAGAGCGCCGGCCAGGGCTACCCGCCCACCTGGGCGATCCGCGCGCACGACATCCCGGTGTCGCTGTCGATGGACACCAGCGTGTGGTGGAGCGGCGACCTGTTCTCCGCGATGCGCACCACGCTGGGCGCCGACCGCTCCCGCGAGCACATGGAGGCGCACTCCAAGAAGGACACCGTCACCCACAGCAGCCTGCGCGCCGAGCACGTCGTCGACTGGGCCACCCGCGGCGGCGCGCGCACCCTGGGACGGGACGACCTGGGCAGCCTGGAGCCCGGCAAGAAGGCCGACCTGGTCCTGATCAAGAACGACGCCTCGCCGGTGTCGTTCCCGCTCCTCAACCCCTACGGCCACGTCGTGTTCCAGGCCCAGCGCGGCGACGTGCACACCGTCATCGTCAACGGCCGCGTGGTCAAGCACGACCACCGCCTGCTGGGCGTCGACCTCGGAGCCGTCCGCGCCGAGGTCGAGCGCACGGTCGAGTACCTGCGCTCCGAACTGGGCGAGGACGAGTGGAACAAGGGGATGAACCCCGACATCCCCGAGGCCAAGGTCCTGGACAACCCGTACACCTACACCGACTACCGCAGCGACGCCACGCGCGGCGGAGCCTGAGCGAGGTGTCCCCCTCGGGGGCGCCACCGTGTGGCGCCCCCGAGGGACGGGTCAGCCGGCCGCGGGGACGGTGCGCTGGGTTCCGCTTCCGCTGGCGCCGCGCCGGTGCCGGGGCTGCCTGGCACCGCCGAGCAGCAGCCCGGAGACCACCAGGACCGCCCCGACGGCCAGCAGCGCCACCGGGGCGATCGTCTCGACCAGGAGGATCTCGGTGGCCTTGCCGTTGGCGTAGTCGACCAGCTCCGCCTTGTCCTTCGGCGTGAGCCGCATCGTCATGTCGAGCAGCAGGAGCTCGCCGGGGCCGCCGTCGCGGGGCCGCATCGTCACGTGCACCTGCTGCTGCTGGTCGACGGGGATCCCGTTGCGGGCGTCGATCCAGTAGGTGACCGTGGCCTGGTGGTACCGGTCCGCCGGGACCGAGGCGGTGCCGGACCTGCCCAGCAGGCTCGCCGGCACCGAGTCCGTGGGGCTGGGCACCCTGGTGGCCGGGATGGTCTGCACGAACTTGTAGGTCTTCACGCCCTCGACGTTCTCGGTGCCGCTGTACTTCATCGTCCAGGGGCGCTTGGTCGAGGTGTCGAAGTACTGGTAGTCCTTGGGCTCGATGTCCAGGGGCCAGAACAGCCCGAGCCCCGCCATGGCGACGTTCCGGTCGTTGTCGACGTGCACGCCGCAGCAGCGGCTCAGCTGCCCCGTCCTGCGGTCGAACGCGATCCGCTGCCGGTAGAGGCTGAGGTCGACATTGTTGGCCACGTCCTGGATCACGGCGGTGGCGTCCCAGACCACGATGTCGTCCGGGGCCCGCTTGGAGGCGGCGGCGTCGCCGCGGATCGTGCTGGTGGCGGTGAGCGTGGCGCCCCTGCGGGTGGTGACGCTACCGGGGTCGAAGTAGGTCGCGTTGGCCGCCTCCAAGCGGGTGACCTTGTAGTAGTCCGGGGGCGCCGCCACCAACTGCGGTGCGATGTAGAAGCGCGTGAAACCGGCGACGGCCATAGCGAAGACGCCGAGCCCGACGAGTGCTAGACCGATGAAAGAGCGCACTGTAGCCTCCTTGGTCCCGGATGCGGCCGCGCGGGGGGATGCCGCGGTCCCGGCCCGGTTGCCGGCTATCGGCAGAGAGGCCGCCCCCTGCGGAGGCGGCCAGATTGTATCTGTTATACAAGCAACATGTGATCTCCGCCATAACCCGCGTGCCCTGTCGCACCCGTGGCCGCAGGCGGCCAGCCCCCGGGGCGGAGGGCGCGAGTCCGGGGCGGCTGCGACGGGAGAGGGCCGAATGATCGAGACAGACCTGGCCGCGGTGCTGATCCGGGCCGTGCTCGGGGTGACGATGATCGCGCACGGCTGGAACCACGCCTTCGGCGGCGGGAGGCTGCCCGGGACGGCGCGCTGGTTCGAGTCGATCGGGATCAGGCCGGGCCGCGTGCACGCCGCGGTCGCCACCGTGACCGAGCTGGGCGCGGGGGCGCTGCTCCTGCTCGGGCTGCTGAACGCGCTGGCCGCGGCGGCGGTGATCGGCACCATGGCGGTCGCGCTGGTGGCCAACCACCTGCGCAACGGCTTCTTCATCTTCCGGCCCGGCGAGGGCTACGAGTACGTTCTGATGATCATCGTGGTGTCGGCCGCGCTGGCCGCGCTCGGGCCGGGCCGGATCTCCCTGGACGAGCTGGCCGGGGTGGAGCTCGACGGGGCCTGGGGCCTGCTGACCGCGGTGGTGCTGGGCGGCGGGGGAGCGGCGCTGCTGCTGGCCGCGTGCTGGCGTCCCGGGAGCGTCAAGGCGGGCGGCGCCGGGGAGGGCGAGGCCACCGGAGAGGCCACCGAACAGGCGTGACCGGAGGGTGACAGGCGGGTTACCGGATCCGGTCTTTCCGCAGGTTGGAAAGGTCGCCGGGGGTGATCCTGATATCTTATCTAGCGAGTTCCGCAGCACTCGGTGCCCGTGTGAGCTGAGGAAGTGACAGCGATCTCGCAACGTGAGCGATCCGCCCGGCCCGGCTCCCTGCCCGGCGCTCCGCAGAACGTGCCGCTCCCGGGTGAGAACCTTTCCAGGATGAGCAGTGGCGAGCAGGTGCGCCTCTACGTCCGCAGGCTGGTCTTCGACGGCGTGCTCCGGCAGGGGCAGCGGGTGCCGCAGGACGCGGTGGCCGAGGCGCTGGGCGTCTCCAGGATCCCGGTCAGGGAGGCGCTGATCGCGCTGGAGCGGGAGGGCTGGGTCACGATCGTCCCGCATCGCGGCGCCTTCGTGAACGCCCTCGACGAGCTGTCGGTCCGCGACCAGTACGAGCTGTACGGCATGTTCTACGGCTTCGGCGTGCGGCGTGCCGTGGAGCGGCGGGGCGCGGCGGTGGCGGAGCGGCTCGCGCCGATCCAGAAGCGGCTGTCCACCGAGCGGGACCCGGCCGAGCTGCACCGGCTCACCCTGGAGTTCCACAAGACGGTCATCGACGCGGCCGGCTCGCCCCGGCTGGGGTCCCTGCTGCGGCAGATGAGCGACATCGTGCCCGGCAACTTCTTCGAGATGGTGCCCGGCGCCGCCGAGGTGGCGCGGGAGGGCACCGCCGCCATCGTGACCGCGATCCAGCGCGACTACGGCGAACTGGCCGAGAAGGAGTACGCCACCATGATGCGCCGGCTGGGCGACCTGGTGGTGGAGCGGTTCCGCGAGCGCGGCATGTTCGACCCCATCCCCGAGGAGCGGCCGTCCTGAGGGCCGGGAGCGGGCCGGTCAGAGCGGGGCGCCGCTCCACGCGTCGTCCAGCAGCGCCCGGATCTCGGCGCGCCCGGCCGGCCGAAGGTTGGCATACGGCGTCTCGGCCACCTGCGCGGCGACGGCGTCGAGGTCGTCCGGGACGAGGCCGAGGTCGCCCAGCGACCGCGGGCCTCCGGCGAGCAGCCCGATCTCCCGCAGCGCCCCCGCGGGCCCCGCGGTGCCCAGCGCGGCGCCGAGGGACCGCACCGCCTCCGGCGCCGCGGCGGCGTTGAACGCCAGCACGTACGGCAGCATGATCGAGTGCGTGTCCGCGTGCGGCAGTCCGAACGTGCCGCCGAGCGCGTGGCACAGCCGGTGGTGCAGGCCCATCGTCGTCGCGCCGAGGCAGGAGCCGCCGAGCCACGCGGCGTACAGGGCGTCCGAGCGCGCCTCCGGATCGGACGGCCGGGCGGCCACGCGCGGCAGCGCCCCGGCCATCGCCCGGACGCACTCGGTGGCCATCAGCTCGACGATCGGGCTGGTGTCGGGCGCGTACAGGGCCTCCACCGCGTGCGCCATCGCGTTCATGCCGCTGGTCACCGACAGCGGCACCGGCAGGCCGGAGGTGAGGTCCGGGTCGTAGACGACCGCGCGCGGCAGGACGCGGGGGTCACGGCCGGTGCGCTTGCGCCCGTCCTCGGTCAGCCCCCAGACGGGTGTCATCTCCGAGCCCGCGTACGTGGTGGGCACCGCGACGATCGGCAGGCCCGTCTCCAGCGCGATCGCCTTGGCCAGGCCGATGGTGGACCCGCCGCCGACCGCCACGCACCCGTCCGCGCCGCGTTCGCGCGCCACCGCCACCGCGGCACGCGCGAGGTCCACGGGGACGTGCTGCGCCGCCTCGGCGTGCAGGCCCGCCGAACGGCCGCCCAGCGCACGGGAGACCTCGCCCGCCACGTCCTTGTGGCCGGGCGTGCTCAGCACCAGGACGCGGCGCAGCCCGAGCGCGTCCAGTTCGGCGGCCACCTCGCGGGACCGCCCCGGCCCGAACGCCACCCTCACCGGCAGCGCCTGGTAGGCGAACTCCCGCGTCATGCGGGCTCCGGCGCGGGACGGAGGACGAAGTCGGCCTCGGCGCTCCAGTACGGGGACGGCAACCCCACGCCGGCGGCCGAGGACGGGTCGTCCACCCGCGCGAACTCGGTGATGAGGCTGGAGTTCACCGCGAACACCGCGTCGGAGTCGATGTACTCGCTGTCGGCGACGAACAGGTGCGTGGTCAGCGGGACGAACCCCGGCGCCTCCAGGATGAAGTGGATGTGCGCCGGACGGTAGGGATGGCGGCCGGACGCCTTGAGCAGCCGTCCCACCGGCCCGTCGGTCGGGATGGGGTAGTGCGACGGGACGACGGAGCGGAACCAGAACCGGCCTTCGGCGTCCGCGGTGAACAGCCCGCGCCCCGTGCCGTTGGGCACCTCGGGAAGCTGGACGTCGTAGTAGCCGTTCTCGTCGCACTGCCACACGTCCACCTTGGCCCCGGCGACGGGCGTGCCGTCCGGCCCCAGCACGCGGCCCCTCACCACGCAGGGACGCTTGCCCCCGGCCGGGAAGATCTGGTCGCCGTGCTCGCGTTCGGGTGACGCGATCACGTGGAAGGGGCCCAGCACGGTCGAGGGCGTCGCGTCCCACTCCCTGCGGTGGGCGGGCGCCGCGCTCTTCCGCGCCTCGATCGTCTCGACGAGCATCGAGACGCCCAGCACGTCCGACAGCAGGATGAACTCCTGCCGCTGGTCGTCGCTCATGTGCCCCACGGCCGTGAGGAAGCCGATCGCGGCCTCCCACTCCTCGATCGTCGGCTCCACGTCCCGCACGAAGCCGTGCAGGTGCTCCACCAGCGACCCCAGGACGCGGCGCAGCCGCGGATCGGCGGTGCCCGCGAAGCTCTGCGCCACCGCCTCGGTCGCGGTCCCTTCGATGAAGTCCATGTGCCCTCCTGCCCCTCCTCATCCTGATCCAGGACGCGGCGCGTGGCCAGCGGGGGCGGCCCTCCCGATCAGAGGAGGTAGCGCAACCACAGGTACGGCGTGGTGAGCGCGATCGTGATGACCGTGACCACCAGGCCGTAGCGGGTGAACGTCCAGAAGCCGATGGGGGTGCCGTTGCGCGCGGCGATGCCCAGGACGACCACGTTGGCCGAGGCGCCGATCGCGGTGGCGTTGCCGCCCAGGTCGGCGCCGAACGCCAGCGCCCACCAGAGCACCGTGGGGTCGCCCCCCGAGGAGCCCGCGGAGTGGACGAGGTCGGCCACGATGGGGCTCATCGTGGCGACGTAGGGGATGTTGTCCACGATCGCCGACAGACCCGCGGAGCCCCACAGCAGCAGCATGGCGGCCAGGTCCAGACGCCCCTCGGTGGCCCGCGCGGCGGCCTGCGAGACCTCGCCGATGACGCCGGTCGCCACCAGCCCGCCGACCATCACGAACAGTCCCGCGAAGAACACCAGCGTGGGCCACTCCACCTCGGCCAGGGCCTGCTCGGTGGTCACCTTGGTCGCCGCGATCAGCAGCCCCGCGCCCAGCAGCGCGACGACCGACGGCTCGTAGTGCAGCACGGGGTGCAGCACGAACGCCGCCACCACGAGGGCGAGCACGGCCAGTCCCTGGATCAGCAGCCTCCGGTCGGTGATGGCCTCCCGCTCCTCCAGCGCCATCACCTCCGCCACCCTGGCCTCGTCGTACCGGAAGGCGCCGCGGAACATCCACCGGCACAGCAGGCAGAACACGGCCATCAGCAGAATGATCAGCGGGGCCATGTGCACCAGGAAGTCGTTGAACGACAGGCCGGCGCGGCTGGCGATGATGATGTTGGGCGGGTCGCCGACCAGGGTCGCGGCCCCGCCGATGTTGGACGCCAGCACCTCGGCGATCAGGTACGGCACCACGTCCAGTGCCAGGCGCTCGCAGACCAGGAACGTGACCGGCGCGACCAGCAGCACCGTGGTGACGTTGTCCAGCAGCGCCGAGGCCACCGCCGTGATCAGCACCAGCATCACCATGAGCCGGTACGGGCGGCCGCGGGCGCGCTTGGCCGCCCAGATCGCCAGGTACTCGAACACGCCGGTCCGCCGCAGCACCGAGACGATCACCATCATGCCCAGCAGCAGGAAGACGACGTTCCAGTCGACCCCGGTCTCCTCGGAGAAGAACGCCTTCTCCGCGTCGGTGACGTGCAGGAGCAGCATCAGCGCCGCGCCGCCGAGCGCCACCTTCGTCCGGTCGATCCGCTCGGTGGCGATCAGGACATAGGCGGCCACGAAGATCACGATGGCGGCGACGGCACCCACGAGGCGGCCTCCCGGTCGGTTCGAACGATCACGACATCGCCGACCAGGCTTCCCGGCACACCGGGGCTCACCCTAGCGGTCTCCGGCGGCCTCCCGGCACACCGGGGTTCGGCCTGGCGATCTTCAGGCCCCGTCTCACCTGGCGCGACACGGGTGTTAGGCCCGCCGCCTATCGGGCAGGGGCCGAAAGAGCCTGGATTGAGAGCAAGGGGGGACGACCCACATGCAGCACGACGACTTCATCGGACAGGTCCAGAACCGCGCCCGCCTCCCCAGCCGGGGCGACGCCGAGAGGGCGTGCCGCGCCACGCTGGAGACGCTCGGGGAGCGCATCCCCGAGGGGCTCGCCGACAACCTCGCCGCGCAGCTCCCGGTCGAGATCGGGGAGCACCTGCGGCGCACCGAGATCTACGGGGGCCGCGGCAGCGGCGAGCGGTTCGACCGGCACGACTTCATCGAGCGGGTCTCGTCCCGCTCGGGCGCCGACGAGCCCAAGGCCGCCTTCCTGGCCCGCGCCGTCCTGGAGGTCACCGACGAGGCGACCGAGGGCGGGATCATGGACAAGATCTACAGCAGCCTGTCGCCCGACATCAGGCAGCTGGTGGCGGCCGGGTCCACCGACTGACCGGCCGCCGTACGGCGCCCTCCCGGTCGGCCGGCGACACGCCGCGCCGGCCAGGGCGGGCGTGCCCGGACCCGCTGATCGTTAAACGCCGGAAATGCCGGGCATACGGTCCATTCCGGAACAGACTCGGAGGGGGACGTCATGGACGCGGTCGCGCACGACCTCCGCCGCCCCCGCACGCGGACGCTGGAGCGGAGCCCCTGATGACCATGACCGATCCGGGCACGGAGCGCCGCAGGATCCGATTCGAGCGCGAGGCCGTGCCCTACCTGGACCAGATGTACGCCGCCGCGCTGCGGATGACCCGCAGGCCCGCGGACGCCGAGGATCTCGTCCAGGACACCTACGCCAGGGCGTTCGACTCCTTCGACAGGTTCGAGGAGGGCACCAACATCAGGGCCTGGCTGTACCGGATCCTGACGAACACCTTCATCAACGAGTACCGCAAGCGGCAGCGGCGTCCCACCCAGGCGGCCACCGACGCCGTCGAGGACTGGCAGCTCGCCGAGGCCGCCTCGCACACCCCCGGAGGGCTGAAGTCCGCCGAGACCGCCGCCCTGGAGCGCCTGCCCGACACCCAGGTCAAGCGGGCGCTGGCGGACCTGCCGGAGGACTTCCGGCTCGCGGTCTACCTCGCCGACGTGGAGGGCTTCGCCTACAAGGAGATCGCCGACATCATGGGCGTCCCGATCGGGACGGTGATGTCGCGGCTGCACCGCGGCCGCCGCCGGCTCCGTGAGGAGCTGGAGGAGTACGCCCGCGAGCAGGGCATCTCCACCGCCTCCGCCGGGCGGTCCTGACGCCACCGGCGCGCGTGGATTTTGAAGAATTTTTCAATTGGCTAAGATTGCAACGTGCTCAGCATGAAGCCGGGCGGCGCTTAGGGCTGCCCTAGAACGAGGAGGTCTGTCCATGGGGCGCGGGCGAGCGAAGGCCAAGCAGACAAAGGTGGCGCGCAAGCTGAAGTACGCGGGCGGGCACACCGACCTGGACAGGCTGCGCCGGGAGCTCGGGGTCGACTCCACTCCCGGTGACCCGGTGGAGGACGTCTCGCGGGACGACGAGGGCGAGGACCGGTACGGGGACGAGCGGTACGAGGCCGAGTACGTCCCGGCGGACCGCGCCGGCCGCGACCGCGACGAGGAATCCGGCGCGTGAACGGGCGCGCCGCTCCGCCGCCGCGATCGCCGCGCCGGCCCCGTCCCGGGCACGGACGACGGAGCGGGGGCTGAGCGTGCCGGTTCCCCTGCATCAGGCGAAGGCCGAGCTGTTCAAGACGCTCGGCCATCCGGTGCGCGTGCGGGTCCTCGAGCTGCTGCGCGAGGGGCCCAGGCCGGTCCGCGACCTGCTGGCCGCGATCGAGGTGGAGCCGTCCAACCTGTCCCAGCAGCTCGCGGTGCTGCGGCGGGCCGGGCTGGTGGAGGCCAGGCGCGAGGGCGCGACGGTCACCTACGCCCTGGCCGGCGGGGACGTGTCGGAGCTGATGGGGGCGGCCCGGAGGATCCTGACCGAGCTGCTGGCCGACCAGGGGCTGCTGCTGGCCCAGCTCCGGGCCGAGCCGCTGGAACGGCGGCCCGCCGAGAAATCATTGAATATTTCACACAATATGTGAACAATCCGGGGCATGACCGCTGACGGGGACGACGTGCCGCGGCTCGCGCTCGGCCTGCCGGTGGCGCGCCAGGTGTACGGGCCGGGCGAGCACGCCCAGATCCTGGACCTGGCCCGCGCCGCCGACGAGGCCGGGATCGACACGCTGGTGGCGACCGACCATGTCGTGATGGGGGAGCGGTTCGACCGCTACCCGTTCGGGCCGTTCCGGTTCTCCTACGGCGACCCGTGGCTCGAACCCCTGACGACGCTCGCGGTGATCGCCGGAGCGACCCGCAGGGTGCGGATCTCCACCGGCGTCCTGATCGCCGCGCTCCGCCGGGCGCCGCTGCTGGCCAAGACGGCGGCCACCCTGGACGTGCTGTCCGGCGGCCGGCTGGAGCTGGGCGTCGGCACCGGCTGGCAGCCCGAGGAGTACGAGACGATGGGGCTCGACTTCGACCGGCGGGCCCGGCTCCTGGACGACACCGTGGCGGCCTGCCGCGCCCTGTGGACGCCGGGCGCCACCACGTTCGCCTCGGAGACGATCAGCTTCGAGGGGATCTGGTGCGACCCTCAGCCGACCCGTCCCGGCGGCCCCCCGATCCTGTTCGGCGGGCCGCTGACCAAGCGCAACGTGCGCCGGGTCGTCGACCTGGGCGACGGCTGGATTCCGATCATGGGCGAGCCGGCCGAGGGCGTGGCCGCCGGGACCGCCCGCCTGCGCGAGGCGCTCGCCGAGGCCGGCGACCCGGACCGCCCGCTCCGCGTCCGCCACTCGCCGCCGGTCGTCCGGCACAACGGGACCGCCGACCTCGACCGCACCCTGGACGGCGCCGGAGCCCTCCTGGAAGCGGGGGCGACCGAGATCCTGCTCCCGCTCGGCGCGTTCGTCTCCGAGGCCAAGGAGGCGCCGTCCTGGGTGACGGAGCTGGGCCGCCGCTGGGCACGCCTGTGGTGATCCCCGACCCCGCGACGGTCGCGGACCGCCTCGCCCTGCGCGACCTGGTCGAGTCCTACGCCGCCGCGGTCGACGCCAGAGACGCCGATCTGCTCGCGTCCCTCTTCACCCCCGGCGCGCTCCTGGAGGTGCGCCGCAACGATGGCACCGGCAGCCGCTACGAGGGCGCCGCCGCCCTTCCCAGGCTGATCTCCGCCCTGGAGACCAACTACCAGAAGACCTTCCACCTGGTGGGCAACCACCGCGTCACCCTGGACGGCGACCGGGCGGCCGGGGACACCTACTGCCTGGCGCACCACGTGTTCGCCGACGAGGGCGTCCCTTCTACCATGGAGATGCTGGTCCGCTACCTGGACCGCTACGTCCGGGACGACGGCGACTGGCTGATCGACCGCCGCACGGTCACCTACCTGTGGACCCGGGTGACCCCGGTGGACGCCTCCGGCCTCGGCCGATAATTCCGTTGCCCCTCTGAACACCCCGCGGGCACAGTGGTGGAAGCCGATGGGGAATGGTGTAACGGCAGCACACCGCGCTCTGGACGCGGCGATCCAGGTTCGAATCCTGGTTCCTCAGCCCGTCGAGGACCCAAGCCTCCGTAGCTCAGTCGGTAAGAGCGACCGCCTCGTAAGCGGTAGGCCGCCGGTTCGATTCCGGCCGGAGGCTCTCCCATGCCTAGCCGTCAGCGGGCGTCCGGGCGGGCGGAGAGCAGGGCGGCGTCGACCACGTCGGTGAGCCGTTCCCTGCGCCGGTAGGCGGCGCGCTGCCGGTCCGCGCCCGTCCCGCCGTCCAGCAGGGCGCGCAGCCCGGCGACGGCCCGGTCGAGATCGCCCGCGTCCACCAGCGCGGGCCGGACGTGCGCGAGCAGGTCCCAGGCCAGGTCCCGGAAGCTGACGGGACGGCCGGTGTGCACGTCCATCCCCGAGCCGGACAGGCCGTGGCGCGCGGCCAGCCAGTAACAGGCGCGCAGCATCTCCTGCGCCGGGCGGGGCGCGTCCTCCCCGGCCTCCACCGCCGCCAGCGACACCTGCACCAGCGCCCTGGTGAGCGCGGCGAACAGCACCGACTCCTCCGCGGTCAGCGCCACGTCGCCCAGCCTGACCTCGATGGTGGGCAGCCTGGCGGACGGCCGCACGTCCCAGAAGATCGTTCCGGTGTCCATCAGCGCGCCGCAGCCCAGCAGCGTCCCGACCAGCTCCTCGTAGTGCGCGAACGACGCGAAGTAGGGCGGGGGACCGGCGACCGGCCAGCGCGCCCACGCCAGCACCCGCCAGCAGGCGTGGCCGGTGTCGCGGCCCGCCCAGTACGGGGAGTTGGCGGCCAGCGCGAGCAGCGTCGGAAGCCACGGCCGCAGATGGTTGCTGACCTGCACCGCGCGCTCCGGGTCGGGCATCTCGACATGGACGTGGGCGGAGCAGATGCACTGCTCGTCGTCCAGCGCGCGGTAGGTGGCCAGGCTCTCGGCGTACCGCGCGCCCGCGGAGATCGGCGCCGGGAGCAGGTCGCCCAGCACCGGGCTGCCGGTCGCGGCCAGCGCCAGCCCTGCCCCCGCGGCGGCCGAGGCCATCGCCGCCCTCATCCCGCGGATCTGCTCGTCCAGCTTGTCCAGGTCGTCGCACGGCGAGGTCTTGGCCTCGGCCAGGAACGCGATCAGCTCGGTCGAGACCCGCTCGCCCAGCGCGGGCGCGGCCCGCTCGACCACGGCGGCCGAACGGGGGACGACCGTCCGGGAGACGGGATCGACGACGAAGTACTCTTCCTCGACTCCGAATCTGAGGGCCATCCCACCACCTCGAGCTCGGGATGCCGCGGACGGCCGTGCCGGGCGGAGGACCGCCCGCCGCGCGCCGGGCCGGGGCCCGCCTCTCGACGGTACGTGGCGACGGGACGATGCGCACTCCCGGAAAGCCCGGAAGATCCCTAGCCGGAGGGGAAGAGCAGTTTTACCCGCGCGTGCGTAGCGCCGGGGAGTTCACGGCACGACGTGGACCGCGGTCCCGCTCAGCGGCCGTGGCCGAAGAAGTACAGCGACAGCGCGACCGCGTGCGAGATCACCACGACCGCGACGCCGAAGGCGAACAGCGCCCGTGCCGGGGCGTGCTCGAAGTACCGGCCCGGCTTCAGCGGCCCCCGCTCGCGCTGGCGGGCGGCGATCCGCTCCTCCAGCGGAGGACGGTCGAACAGGCCCATCGCTAGGCGCGGGGCTCGTCGACGATGACGTCGCTCATGATGTCGACGGCCCAGGAGATCACCGCGCCGAGCACGACGACCGCCGCGCCTCCCCAGAACATCGGCCAGTTGGGGCCCAGGCACAGCGCGACGCCGCCCACGGTGAAACCGACGAAGATCACGGCCACGGCCGCCCAGGACTTGGGCCGGCCCGCGTGGCTGCCAGTCGACATGCGTTGGTCCTTAATGCTTGCTCAAACGGCTCGGGCCCTGCATGCCGAACCTTAGCAAGCCCTTCCGGCCGCGCCGACCCGGGGTCAGACGAACGCGCCCACGCCGGTGGCGGCACGGCCGACGATCAGGGTGTTGATCTCCCGGGTGCCCTCGTAGGAGTAGATCGCCTCGGCGTCGGCCACGAAGCGGCCGATGTCGTAGTCGAGGAGGATGCCGTTGCCGGCCATCAGCTCGCGGCCCCAGCCGACGGTCTCGCGCATGCGGGTGGCGCAGTACGCCTTGGCCAGCGCGGAGTGCTCGTCCCGGTACTGCCCGGCGTCCTGCAACTGGGCCAGCCGCGCCACCATGCCCAGGCAGGCGGTGGCGTTGCCGAGCATCCTGACCAGCAGGTCCTGCACCATCTGGAACTTGGCGATGGGGCGGCCGAACTGCTCGCGCCCGACGGCGTAGCCGCGGGCGATCTCGTAGGCGGCGAGCATCACGCCGACCGCCTGCCAGGCCACGCCGCTGCGGGTGCGGCGCAGGATCGCGGCGGTGTCGCGGAAGGACCGGGCCCCGGGCAGGCGGTCGGCCTCGGGGACCCGGCAGCCGTCGAGGATCAGGTCCGCGTTCTGCACGGTCCGCAGCGCGATCTTGTTCTCGATCTTGGTGGCGGTCAGCAGGGGGTGTCGCCGCGCAGCACGAAGCCCTTGACCGAGTCGTCGGCCACGTCCCGGGCCCAGACCACCAGCAGGTCGGCGAAGGTGCCGTTGCCGATCCAGCGCTTGGCCCCGTCGATCACCCACTCGTCGCCCTCGCGCCGGGCGGTGGTGCGCAGGCCCAGCGCCACGTCCGAGCCGCCGCCGGGCTCGGTGAGCGCGAACGCGCCGATCTTCTCCATCCGTCCCATCGGCGGCAGCCAGCGCTCCCGCTGCTCCGCCGACCCGCAGGCGGCGATGCTGCCCATCGCCAGCCCGGCGCGCACGCCGTAGAAGGTGCCCATGGACGGGTCCACGCGGGAGATCTCCAGCGCCAGGAACCCGTTGAGCATGCTGCTGGGCGTCTCGCCCGGGCACTCGTCATAGGCCATCCCGGCGATGCCGAGCCCGCCGAACTCCGGGATCAGGTGGAAGGGGAACTCGGCGCGCGCCCAGCAGTCGTTGGCGATCGGCCGGACGCGCGCCTCCAGGAACTCCCTGACCTCCCCCAGGATCTCCCGCTCCCGTTCGCCGAGCAGATCCTGGATCCGGTAGAGGTCACCGGGAGGCACGTCGAGAGTCATGCGCTCCCTGTTCCCGGCGTCCTCGCCGGTAACCGGCCACCCGGTCGCGGGGCGCCGGTACACGCTCGCTTACCATCCAGGGCATGACGGTGCCGCCTGATGAACTCGAACTGGCCGCCGATTTCCCTCCGGCCGACCGTGACCGGTGGCGCGAGATGGTGCGGGGGGTGCTGCGCAAGTCGGGCGCGGCGAGCGACGACACGCCGCTGGAGGAGATCGAGCGGCTGCTGTCCCGCGACTCCTACGACGGCGTTCCGGTGGCGCCCCTCTACACGCGGGACGACGCCGTTCCCGGACGGCCGGGGCTGGCGCCCTACCTGCGCCAGGTGCGTCCCGAGAGTGAGGGCCTCGCGGGATGGGACGTGCGGCAGCGCCACGCCCACCCCGACCCGGCCGTCACCCGCGAGGCGATCCACGCCGACCTGGAGAACGGGGCCACCTCCCTGTGGCTGCACCTGGGAGAGACGGGCGTCCCCGTCGCGGCGCTGACCGAGGTGCTGCGCGGCGTGTACCTCGACCTCGCGCCGGTCGTCCTCGACGCGGGACCGCACACAGGGGAGGCCGCCGAGTCCCTGCTCGCCCTGATCACCGAACGCGGGCACGCTCAGCGCGCCCTCGGCAACCTCGGCGCCGACCCGCTCGGCCTCCAGGCGCGCACCGGCGGCCCCCTGGACGAGCGGGCCATGGACGAGGCGGCGGCGCTGGCCGTCCGCTGCGCACGGGAGTTCCCCGGGCTGCGCGCGATCACCGTGGACGCGACCCCGTACCACGACGCGGGCGGCGGGGACGCCGAAGAGCTGGGCGCGGCCGTCGCGGCAGGGGTCGCCTACCTGCGGGCCCTCACCGCGGCCGGGCTGAGCGTGGACGAGGCGTTCGGGCAGATCGAGTTCCGCCTGGCCGTCAACGCCGGGCAGTTCCCCTCCATCGCCAAGCTGCGCGCCGCCCGCCGCCTGTGGGCGCGGGTCGCCGAGGTCTGCGGGCCCGGCGGCCAGGGAGACCGCACCGCGCGGCTGCACGCGGTGACCTCCTCGGCGATGATGACCCGCCGCGACCCGTGGGTGAACATCCTGCGCACCACCGTGGCCGCCTTCGCCGCCGGGGTGGGCGGCGCGGACGCCGTCACCGTCCAGCCGTTCGACGCCCGGCTCGGGCTGCCCGACGACCTCGCCCGCCGGATCGCCCGCAACACCCAGACGCTGCTGCTGGAGGAGTCCAGCCTGGCGCGGGTCGTGGACCCGGCCGGAGGCTCCTGGTACGCCGAACGGCTCACCGAGGAGACGGCACGGGCCGCCTGGGACCGGTTCACCGAGATCGAGCAGGCCGGCGGACTGGCCGCCGCGCTCGAATCCGGCCTCGTCGCGGAACGGATCGCCGCGACCTGGGAACGCCGCCGCGCCGACCTGGCCCGTCGTCAGGCGCCCCTCACGGGCGTCAGCGAGTACCCGAACCTGGCCGAGACGCTTCCCGAACGCGAACCCGCGCCGCGACCCGGCGCCGGGACGGGCGGCGGGCTCCCCGTCATCCGGTACGCGCAGGACTTCGAGGCCCTGCGCGACCGTTCCGACGCGCACGCGAAGGCGACCGGATCCCGTCCCAAGGTGTACCTGGCCACGCTCGGGCCGATCGCCGCCCACACCGCCCGCTCCTCCTTCGCCGCCAACCTCTTCCAGGCCGGGGGGATCGAGACCGTCGACGGCCCGCCCGAGGGATTCGCCGGCTCGGGAACGACCATCGCCTGCCTGTGCTCCAGCGACGCCCTGTACGAGGAGCAGGCGGCGGACGCCGCCCGCACGCTCAGGCAGGCGGGCGCGATGAAGGTGTGGCTCGCGGGTAAAGGGACCTACGAGGGCGTGGACTCCCGCGTTCACGCGGGCTGTGACGCGGTCGCGGTGCTGGAGACCACCCTCGACGATCTAGGAGTGAAGCGATGATCCCCGACTTCTCCGGGATCGGGCTCGGCGCGGCGGAGCCCGCCGACGAGGCCGCCAAACGGTGGCGCGCCGCGGTCGCCGAGGCCACCGGCCGCGACCCCGACACCCAGACCTGGGACACCCCCGAAGGCATAGCCGTCCGCCCCCTCTACACCGGCGACGACCTGACCGGCCTGGACTTCCTCGACACCCTCCCGGGCATCGCCCCGTACCTGCGCGGCCCCTACCCCGCGATGTACACGACCCAGCCCTGGACGATCCGGCAGTACGCGGGTTTCTCCACGGCCGAGGAGTCCAACGCCTTCTACCGGCGCAACCTCGCGGCCGGGCAGAAGGGCCTGTCGATCGCCTTCGACCTGGCCACCCACCGCGGCTACGATTCCGACCACCCCAGGGTCGCCGGGGACGTCGGCATGGCCGGGGTCGCCATCGACTCGATCTACGACATGCGGCAGCTGTTCGACGGGATCCCCCTCGACCGGATGACCGTGTCGATGACCATGAACGGCGCGGTGCTGCCCGTCCTGGCGCTCTACATCGCCGCGGCCGAGGAGCAGGGGGTGCCGCCCGAGAAGCTCGGCGGGACCATCCAGAACGACATCCTCAAGGAGTTCATGGTCCGCAACACCTACATCTACCCGCCCGGACCGTCGATGCGGATCATCTCCGACATCTTCGCCTACACCTCCCGGCGGATGCCGAAGTACAACTCCATCTCGATCTCCGGCTACCACATCCAGGAGGCGGGGGCCACCGCCGACCTGGAGCTGGCGTACACCCTCGCCGACGGCGTCGAGTACATCCGGGCCGGGCGCGAGGCGGGCCTGGACATCGACGCGTTCGCGCCCCGCCTGTCGTTCTTCTGGGCGATCGGCATGAACTTCTTCATGGAGGTCGCCAAGCTCCGCGCGGCCCGGCTGCTGTGGGCCAAGCTCGTCAAGGGCTTCGAGCCGCGCAACCCCAAGTCGCTGTCGCTGCGCACCCACTCCCAGACCTCCGGCTGGTCCCTCACCGCGCAGGACGTCTACAACAACGTGGTCCGCACCTGCATCGAGGCCATGGCCGCCACGCAGGGCCACACCCAGTCGCTCCACACCAACGCGCTCGACGAGGCCCTGGCCCTGCCCACCGACTTCTCCGCCCGCATCGCCCGCAACACCCAGCTCCTGCTCCAGCAGGAATCCGGGACGACCCGGCCGATCGACCCCTGGGGCGGCAGCGCGTACGTCGAACGCCTCACCTACGACCTGGCCCGCCGCGCCTGGGGCCACATCACCGAGGTCGAACAGGCGGGCGGCATGGCCAAGGCCATCGACGAGGGACTGCCCAAACTCCGCATCGAGGAGGCCGCCGCCCGCACCCAGGCGCGGATCGACTCCGGGCGGCAGCCCGTCATCGGCGTCAACAAGTACCGCCCCGACACCGACGAGAGCATCGACGTCCTCAAGGTCGACAACGCCGCCGTCCGCGCGCAGCAGATCGAGAAGCTGCGGCGGCTGCGCGAGGAACGCGACGAGACCGCGGTCCGCGCCGCCCTGGACGCCCTCACCCGCGCCGCCGAGGCCGCCGAGGCCGGCACCCGGCCCGCCGGCCTGGAGCACAACCTGCTCACGCTGTCCGTGGACGCCGCCCGCGCCAAGGCCACCGTGGGCGAGATCTCCGGCGCGCTGGAACGCGCGTACGGGCGGCACGCCGCGCAGATCCGTACCATCACGGGCGTGTACCGGGAGGAAGCAGGCCAGGTGTCGCTCATCGAGAAGGCCCGCGCCGCCACCGCGGCGTTCGAGGCGGCCGAAGGACGGCGCCCCCGCATCCTCGTCGCCAAGATGGGCCAGGACGGGCACGACCGCGGCCAGAAGGTGATCGCGACCGGCTTCGCCGACCTCGGCTTCGACGTGGACGTCGGCCCGCTGTTCCAGACCCCCGCCGAGGTCGCCCGGCAGGCGGTCGAGGCCGACGTGCACATCGTCGGCGTCAACTCGCTGGCCGCCGGGCACCTCACCCTGGTGCCCGCCCTCCGCGAGGAACTCGCCGCCCTGGGACGCGACGACGTCATGATCGTGGTCGGCGGCGTCATCCCGCCGCAGGACTTCGCCGAACTGCGCGCCGCCGGAGCCTCCGCGATCTTCGGTCCCGGCACCGTCCTCGCCGAGGCCGCCCTCGCGCTCCTCGACGACCTCGCCGCCCGGCTCGGACACGACGGCCCGTGAAACCCGGCCTGGACGACTATGTCAAAGGGGTGCGGGAGGCGTCGCGGGCCTGGATCGCGCGGGCCATCACCCTGGTGGAGTCCACCCGCGCCGACCACCGCGAACTCGCGCAGGCCATGCTGGCCGAGCTGACCCCGCACACCGGCAACGCCCGGCGCGTCGGCATCACCGGCGTGCCCGGCGTGGGCAAATCGACGTTCATCGACGCCCTCGGCACCAACCTCACCGCCGAAGGGCACAAGGTCGCCGTGCTCGCCGTGGACCCCTCGTCCACCCGCACCGGCGGCAGCATCCTCGGCGACAAGACACGGATGCACCGCCTGGCCGCCGACCCCAACGCCTTCATCCGCCCGTCCCCCACGGCCGGCACCCTCGGCGGCGTCGCCAAGGCCACCCGGGAGGCGATGGTCGTCATGGAGGCCGCCGGATACGACGTGGTCCTGGTCGAGACCGTCGGCGTCGGCCAGTCGGAGACGGCGGTCTCCGAAATGGTCGACTCCTTCCTCGTCCTCACCCTCGCCCGCACCGGCGACCAGCTCCAGGGCATCAAGAAGGGCGTCCTGGAACTCGCCGACGTGATCGCCGTCAACAAGGCCGACGGACCCCACGCACAGGAAGCCGAGAAGGCCGCCCGGGAACTCTCCGGCGCCCTCCGCCTCCTGCGCGGCGACGAACGCGCCCACGTCATCCCCGTGCTCACCTGTAGCGCCCGCGACAACGTCCGCCTCGACGAAGTGTGGCGGCACATCGTCCAACACCAGGACCGGCTCGCCGCCACCGGGGAACTCGAAACGCGCAGGCGCAACCAACGGATCGGGTGGACATGGGCGATGGTCCGCGACCGCCTCCTGACCGAACTGCGCGAGCACCCCGCCGTGCGCGAACTCGCCCCATCCCTGGAGGCACGGGTCGCCGACGGCACCCTCACACCCACCCAGGCGGCCGAGCGGATCCTCGCCGCCTTCGGCCGCTGACGTGCCGCGCTGCAGGTCGGCGCGGCACCGTTTGACGGTCGCGGGACGCCCGCGTCCTGTACAAAAGGCGAATGGACATCATCCCGCTCGATGATCCGACCGAGGAGCGGATCGCCCGGTGGCAGGCGGTGCTCACCGCCGTACACGCGGCCGACCCCGCCGGCGACCCGCCCCCGGACGCCGCCGACACCGCGGCGTTCCTGCGCTCCGGCGACCAGCGCCTCTGGACGGCCGACGAGAACGGGGAGACCATCGCCGTCGCCGTGCTGCGGCTGCCCGGCGGCCCGGGCGCCGACCGCCCCGCCGAGATCGACATCCGCGTCCACCCCGCCCACCGCAGGCGCGGCATCGGCACCCGCCTCATGGCCGTCGCCGCCGAAGGGCTCCGCGCCGACGGCCGCACCAGCGTCATCGCCCAAGTCCTGGCCGGCACCCCCGCCGTCCCCTTCCTGGAGTCGCTCGGCTTCTCCTGCGTCCTCACCCTCAACGGCATGCTGCTGCGCCTCGACGACCTCCCGCCCGGCCGCGTCGAAACCCTCGTCAACGCCGGCCCCTCCGCCCCGCCCCCCGGCCCCGGCGGCACCTACCGCCTCGTGCGCTGGCGCGGCGCCGTCCCCGACGAATACGCCGACGCCCTCGCCCACGCCAAACACGCCATGGCCGACCTCGCCGAATACGAGGGCCTCCCATGGAACGCGCGCCGCGTCCGCGAAATGGCCGGGATGGTCGCCAAACGCGGCGACGACCTCTACACCGTCGCCGCCGTCCACGGCCCCGCCGTGGCCGGCTTCACCGAGGTCGTCGTCCCCGCCGACGCACCCCGCCGCGCCGCCCAATACGACACCGCCGTCGTCCCCGAACACCGCGGCCGCCGCCTCGGCATCTGGGTGAAGGCCGCCATGCTCCAATGGCTCGCCGGCGAACGCCCCGAAGTCCGCGAGATCGAAACCGACATCGACGGCGACAACAGCCACATGATGGCCGTCAACGAGGAACTGGGCTACCGCCGCCTCCAAGAGTCCCGCGAGTACCTAGGGATGTTCTGATTTTCTTGGCAAGCACGAGCTGCGCTCCTCGCCTGGCGGCTCGTCGCTTGTCGTGCTTGCGGCGATCGCTGCATCGCTTCGACTCGCCCTAGGGGGCTCGCTTCGCGATCAGGGTCTCGCTGGCGCTCGTCCCTGCCTTCGGTCGCGATCGCGGCGCTTGGGCGCCGTTCGGGGTTGGGGTTGGGGGTTGGGGTGGGTGCGAGTGTGTTTATTGGCGGTGCCTGCGGCGTCGGGCGCTGGGCGCCCTCCTTCTCCGGCATCGCGTGCGATCGCTGGATCGCTTCGACTCGCCCTAGGGGGCTCGCTTCGCGATCAGGGTCTCGCTGGCGCTCGTCCCTGCCTTCGGTCGCGATCGCGGCGCTTGGGCGCCGTTCGGGGTTGGGTGGCGGGGTGAGGTTGTTGCCGGGTGTTTGATGGTGGTGTGGGTGGTGGCTTGGTTTGGGCTGTCCGGGGGTTCGGGGCTGTGTTGGGGGTGGGGGCGGGGGAAAATGCGTTGCTGTTCGTTGTGGAGATCGGCACTCTGAGGGGGCCCCTGGAAAAGGTCGGGGGGACGGAATTGGCGGACCATTCCCGTGCCGTTCAATGGTGGTGCGCGTGTTGTTAATGCGGATCGCCGGTGGTGGGGTGGAGCGCAGGCGGGTGAGGAGGTGACCGGTGAATGTGCTCGTGCTGAACGCGTCCTATGAGCCGCTTCAGAACGTGGACCTGCGGCACGCCATCCGCATGCTGGTGCGTGAGGTGGCCGTCGTGGAAGAGGCGGAGGAGGGCCGGACGATCGGGCCCTTTCCCGTACCGCGGGTGCTGAGGCTCATCCGGTACGTGGCCATGCGGTGGCGGCACGGGCGGCGGCCGCCCTGGAGCAAGCGCGGCGTCTACCTGCGTGATCGTGGCCTGTGCGGCTACTGCGGCAAGCGCGGCCACACCATCGACCACGTACTGCCCCAGTCCCGCGGCGGCGGCGACACCTGGGAGAACACCGTGCTGGCGTGCGGCCGGTGCAACAACCGCAAGGGGAACCGGACGCCGAGCGAGGCCGGGATGGTGCTGCGCGCGCGCCTGCGCGTCCCCCGCTGGGACGAACTCGTGCCGAGGTCGGCGTGATCTGCGTGTGATCTGGCGCGGGCGGGGGTCGCGTGGATTCATACGGGGCCGGATCGACGGGGGCGATCCGGCCCCTTCGCGTGCGATAGGACCGCCGTCCGGTAGTGTCTCTGTAACGCTATGTGTTGGGGGGAGGATCTGAGACCTAATTGACCCCTGTGATAGCGTGCCGCCAATCTTCTGGATGATTCTGAGGAGAGAGCAGTGGCGGCCCTGGACCCTGATGGCACGAAACGGAGCCCGCTGCGTGCGCGGACGGTCCGGCGCGGCGTGGCGGTCGCCGTCCTGGCGGCCTGCTCGGTGCTGCTGTCGCCGTCATCGGGCGGCGCGGCAGGCGTGCGGGCGGCGCCCGACCCCGCCAAGCAGCTGGCGCAGCTGGAGAAGCGCGCCGCGAAGCTGGCCAAGGAGTACCGCGGCGAGCTGATCACCTTCGAGGAGGCGAAGCGCGCCGCCAAGCGCGCCGGCGCCGACGCCGAGCGGCTCAACCGCGAGTTCGAGGCGGTCCGCGCCGACGCCGGGCGGATCGCCGCCTCCACGTACATGACCGGCCGGATCGACACCACCATGATGATCTCGGCGGACGATCCGCGCGCGGCGGTACGGGACGCGGCGTTCCTGGAGCACCTGTCCCGCAACAACGGGCGCCGCATCCAGAACCTGGGGAAGCTGGCCGCGCAGGCCGCGAAGTCGCAGAAGGACGCCCGCGCCAAGGTCGACCGGGTGCGCAAGGAGGTCGAGGACCTGGAGAGCCAGCGGGACCGGGTGCGCAAGCAGCTGGCCAAGCTGCGTCCCGAGGTCCCCTCGTCCGGGGGCGGCTCCGCCGGGAGCCCCGACGGGGTCAGCGGCACCAAGTCGCCCATCACCGGCAACTCGATGACGGCCCGGATGCGCACCGTGCTCCAGGCCGTCGACGGCAGGTTCGGCCCGTTCCCCGCCATCGGATGCATGCGTCCCGGCGACCCGCAGGACCACGGCTCCGGCCAGGCGTGCGACTTCATGGAGAGCACCGGCGGCAAGATGCCCAGCGCGTCCGCGCAGGCGCACGGCGACGCCGTCGCCCAGTACGTGATCGACAACGCGTCCCGGTTCGGGATCAAGTACGTCATCTGGAAGCAGCGCATCTGGGACACGCGCACCAGCGGCGGCTGGCGGGCCATGGAGGACCGTGGCTCCATCACCCAGAACCACTTCGACCACGTCCACGTGTCCGTGCTGTGACGCCGGGCGATGGCCTATGACATCGAGGAACCCTACGGGCCGCTGATCGGGACGACCCTGCGCTTCGCGTCCTGGAACGTGTGGGGGCGGCACGGGCCGTGGCGGGAGCGTGAACGCGGCATCGTCGAGGTGCTCACCGCGGCCGCCCCCGACCTCGCGGTGCTCGTGGAGGCGTGGGGGGACGCACCGGAGTCGCTGGGCGGCGCGCTGGATCTGCCGCACCACGCGTTCGCCGGGTCGCCCGAGTCCGGGATCGCGATCCTGTCGCGCTGGCCGCTGACCGGGATCGAGCACAGGGACCTCGGCGCCCCGGGACGCCAGGCCGGGGACCAGGGGTTGACGCTGTTCGCCCGGGCGTCGGGCCCGCGCGGGCCGGTGCAGGCGATCGGCGCCGTCCTCGGGTGGAAGCTCGGCCACAGCCACCGGCGGCAGGAGCAGGTACGCGACCTGGGCGCCTTCGTACGCGAGAAGGCGGACAGGGACGCGCCGGTCGTGGTGGGCGGCGACTTCAACGCCGACCCGGACAGCGACGAGATCCGCATGCACACCGGGCGCGCGGCGGTCACCGCGCCCGGCGTGGTGTTCTACGACGCCTGGGAGGTGGCCGGGGACGGGACGCCCGGCGCCACCTGGTCGCGGGACAACCCCTGGACCCGTCCGGTCCTGTGGCCCGACCGCAGGATCGACTACATCTTCTCCGCCTGGCCGAGGCCGGGCGGCGCGGGCCATCCGGTGCGCTGTGCACTGCTCGGCACCGAGCCGGTCGGCGGCGTCGTCCCCTCCGACCATTACGGGGTGCTCGCCGACCTCCGCTACTGAGCCGCGGCCTCGATGACCTCCAGCCCGGCGATGGCGTCGGCGAGGTCCACCGGGGGAGGCGCCTCGCCGCGCAGCGTGCGGGCGACCGCCGCGTAGAACTCCTGGTACGCGCCGGGCTCGGTGGGTTCGGGACGGCCGGCGGTGGGCGTGCCCACGCGCCCGTACGTCTCGGGCGGAAACCGTCCCCACCCGGCGTCCTTGGGCGTCCGCCCCTCCCGCAGCGCCTGCTCCTGCACGTCCATCCCGGACACGGTGTACGCGGCGCTGGAACCGAGGACCCGGAAACGCGGCCCGAACTGCGCGGCGGTCGCGCTCATCCACAGATGGGAGCGGACGTCCCCGTCATGGGTGAGGGCGAGGAACACATCGTCCGGCACGGCCGCCCCGGGCCGCCGCGTGCCGATCTCCGCGTACACCCGGTGCGGGCGGCCGAACAGCGTGATGGCCTGGTCGATCAGGTGGGTGCCGAGGTCGAACAGGATGCCGCCCGCGTCGAGGGGGTCCGTGCTCTCCTTCCACCCGGGCCGCACCTCGGGCCGCCAGCGCTCGAACCGCGACTCGAACCGCAGCACCGTCCCGAGCGCGCCGCCCTCGACGAGACGCCGCACCGTGCGGAAGTCGCCGTCCCAGCGCCGGTTGTGGAACGGGATCACCGGCAGCCCGCGCACGGCGGCGAGCGCGGCCAGCGACCGGGCCTCGTCGGCGGACGCCGCGACCGGCTTGTCCAGGACGACCGGCAGCCCCGAGGTCAGCGCCGTGCGCGCCAGCGGAACGTGATGCCGGTTGGGCGCGGTGATCACCACGAGGTCGTAGTCCTCGGGGGTCTCCCAGAGCCTGTCGGCGCTGTCGAGCACCCGCGTCCCGGGGTACCGCCCCCGGGCCGCCTCCGCCCGCTCGGGATTCCCGGTGACCACCGCCTCAAGGCGCAGGCCCGGAACGGAAGCGATCAGGGGCGCGTGGAAGACCGCACCCCCGGTGCCGAACCCGACAAGCGCCACCCGTGCCGCCATGCTTTGATCATTCCCTACGCGGGCAGGTGAACCCAAACGGCGGCGCCACCGGGCCCCGCCTGTCCGGATTCCTTCAGGCCGGCCGGCCGGTCCAGCCGGCGAGAAGCCTCAGCGCGGTCTCCGACGGCGAGCCGGGTTCGGCCGTATAGACGCACAGGGTCTGGTCGGGGTCGCCGGGAAGCGCCAGGCATTCGTAATCGACGGTCACGTCACCGACCAGCGGGTGGTGATAGCGCTTGGTTCCGTGGTTGCGTTCGGCGACGTCATGTTCGGCCCACCAGCGACGGAATTCCTCGCTTTTGACGGCGAGTTCACCGACGAGTTCCGCCAGTAGCGGATCATCGGGATGGCGGCCGGCGTCCAGCCGCAGGACACGGACGTTCTCCCGGGCCACCTTCTCCCAATCCGTATAAAGCTCGCGAGTCGGCTCGTGCAGGAATGTGAAACGCAGCATGTTGCGATCGCGCGGGGGCAGCGCCTCGAAGTCGATCAGCAACGCCGCCGCGAGGCGGTTGATGGCCAGTACGTCCATGCGCCGGCCGAACACGAATGCGGGAACGTGCGGTCCAAGCGTCTCCAGCAACCGCCGGACGCCCGGGCGGACGCGTTGCACGCGAGGGGGCGGCTTCTTGCGGGATCGGCGCGTCCGCGTGGCGATCTGCACCAGATAGGCGCGCTCGGTCTCGTCCAATCGCAGCGCACGGGCGACCGCGTCGAGGAGCTCGGCGGAAGGATGCGGCGCGCGGCCCTGCTCCAGCCGGCTGTAGTAGTCGACGCTGACTCCGGCCAGGCGCGCGACCTCCTCGCGCCTCAATCCGGGAACCCTCCGCACGCCGACCGGCTCCGGTGGTTCGAGCCGGGCACGCCGGCTCCGCAAGAACTCCCTCAGTTCCTCATTCGGCTGCACCAATTCATTATGCGCGCTCGTGCGGCCTGCTCGGTTCTTCGAGGGTGGTTCCGCTGGACCCAGGTTGGCCCAACCTTGGTCGAGGCGGGCTTGTCCCGTGACCCATCCCGGGCACGCGGGGTAGTTGTATTGGTCATGACGAACGGCGTAAATCCGAACGATGAGAGGA
>NZ_JBIMPP010000040.1:0-69718 GCF_043906805.1 Actinomadura sp. SCN-SB
CTTACCGCCCGTATGGACTTCGATCTGCGTGAGGTGCCGCCCGGCTTCAAGCAGGCCGTCGAGGACGCGTGCAACAAGGAGATCGAGGCGGACCGGCGGATCGAGATCAGGACGCTGCCGCGCGCGGAGGCGTTCGAGATCCCCGACATCGTCCGCACCGCGACCAACCTGGTGCCGCCCGAGGTCCAGGACGTGCGGATCGTCGACATCGTCGGCCTCGACACCCAGGCCGACGGCGGCACCCATGTGGCGTCCACCCGGCAGATCGGTCACATCACGGTGGCCAAGGTGGAGAACAAGGGCCGCGGGTTCCGCCGTCTGAGAATCAAGATCACGGACTGATCCGCGGCTCGGTGAGCGCGGCGACCGAGCCGAGGCCGTTCTCGACGATGGCCATGGCGCGGTCGAGGGCCGCGCTCATCGACAGCGGGTCGTAGCCGTGCTTGCGGCAGTGCATGATGACCGCCTGCATGCCGCCGATCGCGATCCCGGACGCGGCGACCGCGTCGATCTCGTCGATGTCCGGGCACAGCTCGCGCAGCCGGCTCTCGATCTCCTCCTGCACGTCCATCAGCCGCTGGAGCGCCCGCGCCCGCAGCCCGGGGCGTTCCGTCACCAGGCGCACCTGGACGGCGCCGTACTCGCCCTGCCCGGTCACCAGCGCCTCGATGATGCCGACGATGCCGCGCCGCATGGTCTCCAGCGGGGCCTCGCCGGGCACGCGGCGGCTCAGCCGCTCGGCGACCTCCTCCAGCCGGTCGTCGATCTCGGCGAAGACCACGTCCTCCTTGCTGGGGAAGTAGCCGAAGAAGGTGCGGGGTGAGACGTCGGCCGCCGCGGCGATGTCGGCGATCGTGGTCTCCTCGTAGCCCCGTTCCGCGAACAGCTTGAGCGCGGCCGTGGCGAGCGCGGCACGGGTCCGCCTCTTCTTGCGGGCGCGCAGTCCCGTGGACGGCTCGCTGGCGTGACGCATATCACGAATATTACCACAACTGCAAAGTTGCATCGGTTGCAGAATTTCGGTCGTTGTGTTGTCCTTCCGGTATGGGGGGATTCCTGGAGAGGCTGGGCCGCTTGTGCGCGCGCAGGCGCACCGGGGTCTTCGCGGTCTGGGCCGTCCTCATGCTGGCCACCGGTGTGATCGGGACGGTGCACGGCGGCGTGTTCGTCCAGCAGAGCACCCTGCCCGGCACCGAGACGCAGCGCGCCATCGACACCCTCCGCGAGGACTTCCCCGCCCTCACCGGCCCCACCGCCACCGTGGTGTTCCACTCGACCCCGAAGGCCGCCTCCGGTGACTGGCGGGTCGCGCTGGCCGTCGGCGAGTCGATCGAGAACATCACCGCCCTCGACCGGGTCGCGTTCGCCGAGAACCCCTACGCCACCGGCATGGGCGGGCTGCGGAGCCACGACGTGGTGGCCATCCGGGTCCATCTCACCGGCGACATGGGCGATGTCGGCCAAGCCGACCTCGACGCGCTCAACCGGGCCGTGGAGCCCGCCCGGATGGCCGGGCTGGAGGTGAAGTTCGGCGGCATCACCGCGATGCTGCTCAACCAGCCGCGCGGCGGCCCGCAGGAGGCGGCCGGGATCGCGCTGGCCATGGTCGTGCTGCTGCTCGCGTTCGGCTCGTACCTGGCGGCGGGCATCCCCATTCTGGTGTCCCTGTGCGGGATGGTGGTCGCGTACTCGATCGTCCACTACTCGGCGTCGCTGTTCGAGGTGCACCCGACCGCGCCGATGGTCGCCGCGATGCTCGGCATCGGCGCCGGGATCGACTACGCGCTGTTCATCGTCACCCGCTACCGGCAGCAGCTCGCCGCCGGCGACGACGTGGAGACCGCGATCGGACGCGCCATGGCCCGCTCCGGGCACGCCGTGGTGTTCGCGGGCGGGACGGTGGTCTTCGCGATCTTCGGCCTGTTCCTGTCGGGCATCGCGTTCATCGCCCGCATCGGCCTGGCCTCCGCCGTCGCCGTCGGGATCATGGTGGTGGCAGCGCTGACCCTGCTGCCCGCCGTTCTCGGCGCCATCGGCACCCGCATCGACCGCTACCGGCTGCCCCGCGTCCGTCCCGAACGGAGCGCGGCCCGCTGGGAACGCTGGGGCCGGCATGTGGACCGCCGCGCCTGGCCGTACGCCATCATCGCGACGCTCGTCCTGCTCGGCCTCGCCATTCCCACCCTCAGCCTGCGCTTCGGCGTGATGGCCGACAGCATGGCCTCCCCGCGCATGGAGTCACGCCAGGCGTACGACGCGGTGGCACAGGAGTTCGGCGCGGGGCACTACAGCCCCTTCGTGATCGTCGCCAAGGTCCCCGGAAAGCCCCAGCGGGTCAAGCCGCCCAAGCCGCCCGCACAGCCGACCCCGAAGCCCAGCCCTCCCGGCGTCGAAGGGCTGGCCGGGCTCACCGGCCCCCCGCCCACCCCCAAGCCGTCCACGAGCACCCGCATCAAGGGCGCCCCGGACCTCACCAAGAAGCCCGACCGCCGGGCCACCCTCCTCGCCCAGGACCTCCAGCGGCGCGTCGCCGAGGTACGGGGCGTGGCGCATGTGGGGGAGCCCGTCATCGTCGGCACCACGGCCACCCTCCAGGTCATCCCGGAAGGCGCACCGCACGACCAGGCCACCACCGACCTGGTGCACCGGCTGCGCGACGTTGAGATCCCGGCCGTCCGTTCCGCGCACCCCGGCTCCGTTCTCTACCTCGGCGGCGAGAACCCCGCGATCATCGACATGGCCGACACCGTGGGGGACCGCATGCTCACCGTGGTCGTCACGGTCGTCGGCGTCGCCCTCCTGCTCCTGGTCGTCGCGTTCCGCTCGATCCTCGTGCCGATCAAGGCCGCGCTGATGAACCTGCTGTCCATCGGCGCCTCGTTCGGCGTGGTCACCGCCGTCTTCCAGTGGGGCTGGGGCATCCGGCTACTGGGCGTGGACCAGGCCATCCCGATCATGTCGTTCGTCCCCCTCTTCATGTTCGCCCTGGTCTTCGGCCTCTCCATGGACTACGAGGTGTTCCTGCTCTCCCGGATCAAGGAGGAGTACGAGCGCACCGGCGACCCGCACGGCAGCGTCGTCACCGGCATCGCCGCCACCGCCCGCCTCATCACCTCGGCCGCCCTCATCATGATCTTCGTGTTCCTGGGCTTCGTCCCCCAGCCCGACCCCACCATCAAGATGATGGCCCTCGGCCTCGCCGTGGCCGTCGCCCTGGACGCCACCATCGTCCGCCTGGTCCTCGTCCCCGCCCTGATGAGCCTCCTCGGCCACGCCAACTGGTGGTTCCCCGGCCGCAAACGCCCGACCACCCAACGCAACCTGGCCGCGCCTCAGCGCGGAACGCCGTCTGGCGCAGAGGGCATCAGCACACCGGACGAGATGCGCGACCAGACCCACTTGCCGCAGGGGCGCGTCCGCTCCACACCGCACTGAGCGGACAACGCCCGGACGATCGGCAAGGCAGGAAGCAGGGCCGCCAGCTCCGAGTAGCGGTCCGAGGAGAACAGAGGCATGGCCGAGGCGAGCGACCGGGCCACGCCCTCTACCGTGGGCTCCTCCGCGACCTCGTCCCGGGGCAACCCGTGCAGCGCTTTCCGCACGTCACGCCATTGCTCCGCATGAACGTCCGACGGGTCCTCCACCTCGGAACGTTCGATCAGCTCGGAGGTCGGGATCTTGAGAGCCGAAGCGAACCTGCGCAGCGTCTCGACCCGGGTGTCCTGCCGTTCCCCCTGTTCGAGCTTCCGGACCAGGGACAGGGACACCCCGGCGAGCCCGGCGAGTTCGCGTTGAGTGATCCCGCGCCGTTTGCGCCATTCCCGCAAACGCCGCCCAACGTTCCGAGCGCTCACAACCCCAGGCTATGCCCGGGGCTCCGGCGTATCGCAGGTATGGGTATCCGAGGTCTCGCGCGGGAGTGCCGTCTGGCAAGTCGTCGCTCTATCAGGACGCCGAGTACGTCACCACTGTCGCTGACTCGCCGGCTCGTAACCGGTACGAGCTGGGCGGCGTGCCACTGGCGGTCGCCGCTGTGGGCCACATCGCACGTGTGGAGAAAGTGCTCAACGGGTCGGGTGACGTAACCCTCCAGCGTGCGGCCTCGGCTCTTGTTAACCAGGCGGCGCTGGTGCTTTATGACGCAGGCAAGCCGGCCGCTGCCGACCAGGCCGACGCTCTTTCCCTGGAATTCGCCGTACGTGCCAAGGATCCCGAAGGGCAAGCCCGAGCGTACGAGGGGCTCAGTCGGATCAGCCTTTACCGTGGTGACTTCGCCCGAGCCGTCTCCTATGCAGAAAAAGGGCTCAAGGTCCAGGGCGCGTCCAACAGCCGGCGCGCGTCGCTGTACATGCGGTTGGGCCGGTCGCTGGCTCACGTTCCCGCGCAACAGCATGCTTCGCGTTCCGCGCTCGATCAGGCCCGTTCCGTGGGTGGCCTTTCCCCGTTCGGTGAGGCCGCTCTGATCGGGGACGTCGGCATCGGTCTTGGCCACCTTCGCGCCTACCGCGAGGCCGGAACGCTCCTTAGTAAGGCGGCCGAGCAGATCGGTCAGTGGTCGCCTCTTTTCCAGGCCCAGTATTTGGGACGGCAGATCCAGACGTCGTTTCGAGCCTCAGATCCCGCGTTCGCGGCCGATCGCATGACGGAACTGGCGCGGGCGCTTCCCTTCGTCGCCTCGGCCAGGGTGAACAGCCGGGTCACTGAGATCCTGAGCACGTCCCGGAAGTGGGAGCGAGTGCCGGAGGGCCGCGAGGCACGCGAGCAACTACGGTCCGTCGTTCCCGAAGGCCCGTCCACGGTGAAGTAGGCCAACTCGACGTTGGCTGTGCTCCGAGCTGGCCGGTCACATCGACGCGATCGCAGCCGGACACGGGGCCGAGCCGGTCTAGAGCCGCGCATCAAGGGAGGCGCGGCCAAGCGGTGGTGGTGCACCATGGGGATCATGGTGACTCTTTCGCTTGGGCCCGATGAGCTGCTGACGACCACGCGTACGGTGCGGAAGCGGCTGGATCTCGGGCGGCCGGTGCCCATTGAGCTGGTGCGTGAGTGCGTGGAGATCGCGGTGCAGGCGCCGTCGGGCAGCAACACGCAGGGGTGGCACTGGGTCGTGGTCACTGACCCTGAGAAGCGGGCGGCGATCGGGGAGTACTACCGGCGCTCGTTCACGGCGTACGCGAAGTCCAGGGCGTTCGCCGGAAGACTCTACGAGGGCGACCGGGGGCGTGCTGAGGTGCAGCGGCGCGTTGGTAGCAGTGCGTCGTACCTGGCCGAGCACATGGGGGAGGTGCCGGTCCTGCTGATTGCGTGCATTGAGGTGCCCAACGGCAAGCTGCCCGAAGGTAACCAGGCGGGTCTGTGGGGGTCACTGCTGCCTGCGGTGTGGAGCTATGCCCTGGCGGCGCGGGCGCGTGGGCTTGGTACCGCTTGGACGACCCTGCACCTGGCGTACGAGAAAGAGGTGGCGGCGCTGCTCGGGCTGCCTCCGGAGGTGCGGCAGGGGGTGCTCATGCCGACCGCGTACTACACCGGTGATTCGTTCAAGCCCGCGCCGCGTGTTCCACTGGACGACGTTCTGCATCTGGATACCTGGTGACCGCGGTACCGGTGGTCGATGTCGGGCCGCTGGTGAACGGCGGGGCGAGGATCGAGGTCGCGCGTGAGATCGAGGTCGCTTGTCGTGAAAGCGGGTTCTTCTACGTCGCGGGGCATGGGATTCCCGGTGAGCTGATCGCTCGGCTCTCCGACGCGAGCCGCCGGTTCTTTCGGTTGCCGCTCGTGGAGAAGATGGAGATCTCCATGGAGCGGAGCGGGCGGGCCTGGCGCGGGTTCTTCCCGGTCGGCGCGGAGCTCACGTCCGGGCGTCCCGATCTCAAGGAGGGCATCTATTTCGGGACGGAACCGCCCGATGACGATCCGCGGGCCGGCACGCCGCTTCATGGGCGGAATCTCTTCCCGAGACAGGTCCCGGAGTTGCGTGATGCCGTCCTGGAGTACCTGGATCGGATGGCCCGGCTGGGGCAGACGGTCCTGGGTGGTGTGGCCTTGAGTTTGGGTCTTCCCGAGGACTATTTCGCGGCGGGTTGCACGGCCGATCCCACCGTGCTGTTCCGGGTGTTCCACTATCCGCCGTCCGAGCCCGGGTCGCAGGAGTGGGGTGTGGGGGAGCACACCGACTACGGCCTGCTCACGTTGCTCGCTCAGGACGAGGTGGGCGGTTTGGAGGTCCGGGTGCGGGACGAGTGGATCGCGGCTCCGCCGATCCCCGGCACGCTGGTCTGCAATATCGGGGACATGCTCGACAAGCTCACCGGCGGCCACTACCTGTCCACCCCGCATCGGGTCCGCAACACCAGCGGCCGGGACCGGCTTTCCCTGCCGTTCTTCTTCGACCCGGGCTGGGACGCCGAGGTGCCGCCGCTCCCGTCCCGCGAGAACGCCGATGCCCGGCGCCCTCGCTGGGACGGGCAGGACCTTCGGGCGTTCAGCGGCACCTACGGCGACTACCTCCTCGGCAAGGTCGCCAAGGTGTTCCCCCAATTGGGGGCGGATGTCCTCACCGAAGATCGGCCACCGTCAGGAACGCCTCCGCCATGACGCGGGCTCCCTCGTCGTTGAGGTGCATGCCGTCCCCGCTGTCGAAGTCGGGACGAATGAAGTCGGGATCGTCCGGGTTCTCGACGGCCCGCGCGACGTCGGCGACCGCGTCGAAGGCGCCGCCGGTCCGGATCCACTCGTTGACGCGCCGCCGTGCCGCCAGGCCCTCGGGGGTGCTGACCCCCTCGTAGATCGCTCCGGCGTACGGCCCCATCGTGGCGGCGGTCACCGTCAGACCGGCGTCGCGGGCGCGGCGGGCCAGTTCGGTGAAGCCGGCGATCAGGTCCTCCGCGCGGGCGGGCGGTAGCCCGGCCATGCCCGGCAGCGCCAGGTCGTTGACGCCGAGATGCAGCAGGACGTGGGTCACGCCCGGCACCGAGAGGACGTCACGGTCGAACCGCGCCAGGGCGTGCTGCCCGACCTCGTCGGTCAGCAGCCGGTTCCCGGAGATCCCCTGGTTGACGACCCGGTCGCGGCTCAGCTTCTCGTTCAGCACGTCCACCGAGCGCCGGTTCGCGCCGACCGTGGTGCCGACCCCCTCGAACCACGAGTCACCGAACGCGACGGCGATCCGGGGCGTGTCGCTCGCCAGGACGTCCACGCCGCTGACGTAGTACCGTCCCTCGACCTGCTCGGCTCCGGGCAGGGCGGGCGCCGCGACCTGGTCCTCGCCGGTGATGTAGGCGGTTTCGAGGGCGAACACCGCGTAACTGGCGAGGCCGGTCTCGCCCGGCAGGAACAGGCTCAGCGCCAGATCGGTCCCCTCGGGCACGGCCAGGTCGACCGGGTCGCTGGTCAGCTCCTCGCCCGCCGGGACCGTCACCCGCGCCGCTCCGCCGAACAGCACCTCCCGGGAGGTCTCCGGGACGATCTCCTCGGCCGCCTTGCGCACCGCGACCCGTGCGCTCCCGATCACCAGCGGCCGCCGCCCGTATCGGTTGGACAGCCGCACCTTCAGCCGTTCACCGCCGCTCGCGAGGTGCAGCACCTGCCGTACGGTCTGGTCGCCGAAGGCGCGCGGCTCGGCGAGCTTGACCTCTTCGTACGGGCTGACCAGCGCGGATCGGAAACCTGCCACCCATCCCATCGTCATCACCTTCGTTGCCGTGAGGAATAATGCTTACGCATGTATCTATAACTAACTCTTCCTCGTGTCAACTATCAGCGCATCAACTACGCTGGGTGTGTGAGCGAGCTCGTCGACGATTACCGAGTGACGACCATGGGCCTGCTGTTCGAGGCGCACCTCGGCCTGGTCGGCAAGCTGGAGCCCACCTGGAAGCGCGCCGGGTTGTCAGGGCTCGACCTCAACGCCCTGCTGCGGCTGAGCCGTTCCCCTGGACGCAGGCTGCGCATGAACGACCTGGCCACGCAGATCAAGCTGTCCACCAGCGGCGTGACGCGCCTGGTGGACCGGCTGGAACGCGGGGGACTGGTCGTCCGCGAGTCCAGCCGGGACGACAGGCGCAGCACGTTCGCGGTGCTGACCCCGAAGGGCGCCGAGCGGCTGGACGAGGTTCTGCCCGGCTACATCGCCGCGATCGAGCGGTGGTTCATCTCCCTGCTCGACCCCGGGCAGCTTGAGGCGCTCACCGCCGG
The DNA here is from genome assembly GCF_043906805.1 of Actinomadura sp. SCN-SB. Taxonomy (NCBI): domain Bacteria; kingdom Bacillati; phylum Actinomycetota; class Actinomycetes; order Streptosporangiales; family Thermomonosporaceae; genus Actinomadura; species Actinomadura sp. SCN-SB. The sequence goes on from NZ_JBIMPP010000040.1 coordinate 8,194, forward strand.
CCTGCGCATCATCCGGGACGCCACCAACCCGGAGGCCACCGCGCGCACCCCCGACTAGGGCGCGTGCGGGTGGTCGGGCGTACCGGAGGTGAGCGGGACGGCGTGCCCGCGCACCAGGCCGAGCTGGACGATCTGCCGGGAGAGCAGGGCGTCCAGCAGCCAGTCCGAGGCGGTGCGGACCCGGTTGCGAGGCAGCGAGAAGAGGTGGTAGCCGCGGGTCACGGCCTTGGCGGCGATGCCGGACAACGGGACGCCCAGCGGGTTCGCGGCCGCCTTGACACCGCCGAGGTCCACGACGAAGCCCAGGTCGTGGTGCTTGTACGGGCGGCGTGTACCCCGCCCGTGGGCGGCGGCGATGTTGCGTGCCACGTGGGTGCCCTGCCGTTCGGCGTGCTGGGCGGTCATCGCGGTCACCTCGCCGGGCCGGGTCAGGTCGGGCGCCGCCGCGGCGTCGCCGCACGCGGAGATCTCCGGGTGGCCGGGCACGGTCAGGTACTCGTCGACGACGAGCCTGCCCTTCGTCATCGGCAGCCCCATCGTCTCGATCAGCGGGTCGGGACGGACGCCGACGCACCAGATCAGCGTCCGCGTGGGCACGAACTCCCCGTCGGACAGCCGCACCCCTTCGGGGGTGGCCTCCTCGACGGTGGTCTCCATCCGGACCTCCACGCCACGGTCGGCCAGCACGTGCGCGGCGGTACGGGACAGCCGCGGGTCGAGCTCGGGCAGCACGCGGGGCGCGACGTCGACGAGGATCCACCGGATCGGCTGGGTGCGCAGGCCGGGCCGGCGCCGCGCGGTCTGCCGGGTGAACAGCTCGCCGGCGGCGGCCACCTCGGTGCCGGTGTAGCCCGCGCCGACCACGACGAACGTGCAGCGGGCGGTCCGCTCGGCGGCGTCGTCGGCGGTGTCGGCCAGTTCGAGCTGCCGCACCATGTGGTCCCGGAGGTACAACGCCTCGGCGATGCTGCGGAACCCGTGCGCGTACTCGGCCACTCCGGGGATCGGCAGCAGCTTGTTGACGCTGCCCGCGGCCATCACCAGCCGGTCGTAGCGCACGGTGTCCGGGTTGCCCTCGGGATCGACCACGTGCACGGTCCGGGCCTCGATGTCGATCCGGTCGGCCGTCCCGAGCTGGAGCCGGACGCCGCGGCAGGTCGTCGTGAGCGGCACCGCCACCCGGCGCGGTTCGAGGATGCCCGCCGCCACCTCGGGCAGCAGCGGCAGGTAGAGGAAGTAGTCGGTCGGATTGATCAGGGTGATGTCGGCGGCGCCCTTGAGCAGCCGGCCCAGCCCCCGTGCGGCGTGGAACCCGGCGAACCCGGCGCCGACGATGACGATGTGCTCGCGCCCGACCGGCATGATGATCCCCCCTCCGGCCATGATCGCACGTCAGCGCGCGAATGGCGGGGTACGCCACGGTCGCATGGTGCCGCCGGGGCGATTCACGCGTCATATTGTTATGCGCACCAAATCGCGCAAATATGCGCCGTTGGCCGTTCTGCTCGCCTGCCCGTTGCTGACCGCCTGCACGCCGCCGAACGCCGGTGTCACCGGCATGACGCTGGACGCGCAGGGACGCCCGACCGCGGTGGTGGCCTGGTGTCCCGGCAAGGCACCGGACACGATCATCATCTCGGACGTTGACGACGGCGACCTGGATTCGGACCGGACCATCATCCTCGAAGCTCCGGGCAAGTTCCCCGGGCGCACCATCCAGGTGCCGGTCACCGACCCGCCCGCGGGATGGAGGGCCACGCCCCCCTCGCCCTCGCTCGACCCCAACCTCGTCTACAGTGCCTACGCCCCGGTCACCGGCAGCGACTACACCGCCCGCGGCCCGAGATTCTCGCTGGCGAGGCTGCGCGGGAACGGCCAGATCCTGCAGCAGGAGTACGACGAGAAGACCGACCGGGACGTGGACATCTACATCGGGATGGACGAGCTGGTCCGCAGGGCCAACGAGTACTGCTGAGCCGTCATGGCCTCCGTGCGGCCGTGTCGCCGGGCCCGCGCTGGAACAGGACGTAGAGCCACACCATCGACGGCACGAGGATCACCGCGCCCACGCCGAGTGCCGCGAAGACCAGTTCCAGGACCGCGTCCTGCGCGACCGTGGATTCCAGGTCGAGCCCCGCCATCTCGGCGGCGCCCCAGAGGACGGCGACGACGGCCAGCGCGCCCGTCGCCCGTACGGCGAGGTACGAGCGCCGGACCAGCAGCGCCAGGGAGACGGTGCCCGCGATGACCGAAAGGAGCAGGAGCGGGGAGTGGACGCCATAGGCCACGGCGCCCGGTATGGCGAGCACCCCCACCACCACCCCCGAGATCAAGGCGTAGCCGCGGAAGCGCAGCGAGAGGGACCGGCTGCCCAGCCGCAGCGCGTCCCAGATCAGGTAAACGGCCGCCAGGTAGGCGCACAGGGCGGTGGTCAGGATGCCCCCGTACACGCCGGACGGGCTGAGCCAGGACGTGGAGCCGGTGGCGATGGTGGCGGCGACGGCGCCCAGGCAGTAGGGCGTGACGACGGAGGACAGCCCGAACGTCCAGGCGTACGAGCCCCGGTCAGGGGCGGTCTTGCCGAAGACGAAGGTGCTGCCGCGGGCGACGATGCCCAGGGCCGCCAGCGACAGCGGGACCCAGTGCGCGCTCATCACCTCGGCGAACACGGGCGGGAACGCCGTCCACGTCATCACCATCACGAAGATCAGCCAGACGTGGTTGGCCTCCCAGAGCGGGCCCATCGCGTGCTCGACCACCTCCTTCTCGGCGCGGCGGCGGGCGATCAGGTGCCAGAGGCCGGCGCCGAAGTCGGCGCCGCCGAACAGCAGGTACGCGGACAGCCCGAGCAGGATCAGGCTCAGGGCGATGTCACCGTGGCTCATACCGGGCTCCCTACGCGGGGTTCGTCCATGACGGGGACGGGACGGTGGCGGCGGCGCAGGCGGCGCAGCACGCTGATGGTGGCGATGGCGAGGACGGCGTAGACGACCAGCACGACGTAGAGGCCGAAGCGCAGCCCGGGGTTGGGGTTGACGGCCTCTTCGGTGCGCATCACCCCGTACACGATCCATGGCTGTCGGCCGACCTCGGTGGTGGTCCAGCCGGCCTCCATGGCGATCGCGGCGGCGACGCCGGCGCACGCGGCGAGCCGCAGGAACCAGGGGTGCCAGGGCAGGTCCGCGCCGCGGCGGCGGCGCAGCCACCAGGACAGCGCCCACCAGGCGGCGAGCGCCAGCAGCGCCACCCCGAGCGCGATCATGATCTCGAAGGACGTCCTGACCACCTCGCCGGGCGGGCGCGCGCCGGCGGGGAAGGAGTCGAGGCCGCGCAGCGTGGCGTGCGGGTCGAGGGTCAGCATGAAGGAGAGCGCGTTCGGGATCTCGAACACCGCGAACCGGAACGGCGCCCCCGCCTGGGTGTGCTCGACGCCCTCCATGGCGGCGAACTTGATCGGCTGGTTCTCGTGGACGAACCGGACGGCCCAGTCGCCGGCCAGCACCTGGAGCGGCGCGCACACCGCGCCCAGCGAGAACGGGATGGCGAACCCGATCCGGTGGTACCGGTCGACCCGCCCGGCCCGGTGGTCGCGCAGCAGGGCCACCGCGTACACGGACGCGACGATGAACCCGCAGACCATGAGCGAGGCCAGGACCAGGTGGACGGCCTGGACGGGCGTGGCCGGGTTGACCATCGCCGCGAGCGGGTCCACATCGGTCACCCGGCCGTCGACCAGCCGGAATCCGCGCGGCTGGTTCATCCAGGAGTTCACGGTGACGACGAAGGACGCCGACAGCAGCCCCGCGATCACCACGGGGATCCCGGTGGCGAAGTGGGCGCGGGGCGACAGCCGGTCCCAGCCGTACAGGTAGATCCCCATGAAGATCGCCTCGATGAAGAAGGCGATGCCCTCCAGGGCGAACGCGGTGCCGAAGACCTGCCCGTAGGTGTCCATGAACCCGGGCCACAGGGTGCCCATCTCGAACGACAGGACGGTGCCCGACACGGCGCCGACCGCGAACAGCACCCCGGCGGCCTTCATCCACCGCCGGGCCAGCTCGGCGTAGACGGGGTCGCCGGTGCGGAGCGACCGCCATTCGGCCAGCAGCGTGATCGCCGGGAGACCGATCCCGATGGAGGCCAGGATGATGTGGAAGCCGAGGGTGAACGCCATCTGCTGGCGCGCCGCCATGAAGTCGGCGGGGGACGCGGCGCCGGGCGCCTCGCGCACGGCGTCAAGGGCGCCGAGGACGTCGGGGACGAGAGCGACACTGCTCATACGACTCAGCGTAGTACTACAAGTCGTAGTACTAAAGCTCACGTACTACCCGCCGTGGTGACATTCCTCTCGATCGCATACCCTGGTCGCCGTGAGGGGTCTGGGAGAGCTTGAACGCACGGTCATGGAGGTCCTCTGGGCACGGGAGGACGCCGGTGCCGGGCCCGCCACGGCGCGCGACGTCAGCCGGGCGCTGGCGAACGACCGCGACCTGGCGCACACCACCGTGATGACCGTCCTCGACCGCCTGGCCAAGAAGGACTTCCTGGAGCGCGAGCGGGACGGCCGGGCCTGGCGGTACCGCCCGGTGGCCAGCCGTGAGCGCTACATCACCGAGCTGATGCTGGGCGCGCTGGACGAGACCGGTGACCGGGACGCCGCCCTGGCCCACTTCGTCAGGTCGGTCTCCGAGGACGAGGCCGACGTGATCCGCAAGGCCCTCGCCGCCCTCGACGGGGGCCAGGGCGCCCGCACCGAGACCGCCTCCGGCAAGGAGCCACCGGCATGACCGCCGCCGCCCTGCTCGCTCTGATCTCTCTCGGGACCATCGGCGGGGCGCACCTGCTCTCGCAGGCCCGGTGGACGTGGCACGCGCCCCGCACCGGGATCCTTCTGTGGCAGGCGCTCGGGCTGGGCTGGGGTGTCGCCACCATCGGGGCGCTGCTCAGCGTCGCCCTCCTCCCGTACGGCCAGGGCATCGTCCAGGGCATGCCCGCGCTGCTCGGCGACCGGGGCGCGCGGCTCGGTCCCGTGCATGTCGCGGCGCTGCTGGCCGCCGTGAGCCTCGCCGCCGTCCTGCTGGTCATGCTCGGGTACGCGATCATCCGCGTGGTGCGGGCGCGGCGCAGGCATCGGGCGCTGCTGGCGCTGGTGTCGCGCAGCGACGCGTCCGTGCCGCACGGCACGCTCGTGCTCGACCACCCGGAGGCCGCCGCGTACTGCGTGCCCGGGGTGCGCTCGTCCAAGGTCGTCGTCAGCGCCGGGACGCTCGCGCTGCTCGACCAGGCCGAGCTGGCCGCCGTGCTGGCGCACGAGCGGGCGCACGCGCGCGAGCGGCACGACCTGGTGCTGCTGCCGTTCGCCTCGCTGCGCCAGGTGTTCCCGCAGATCCGGCTGGTGGGCCGCTGCCTGGACGCGGTCGAGCTGCTGATCGAGATGGCCGCCGACGACCGGGCCCGCAGGCACCGTCCGTCCCGCGAGCTGGCCACGGCGCTGCTGCGGTTCGCCGCGGCGCGTCCCGCCGCGGCCCCGTCCGGAACGCTCGGCGTCGCCGACGCGGGCGGCTTCCCGGTGATGGCGCGGGTCAACCGGCTGCTCGATCCGATGCCGGTCGGCCGGTACACGCGGTGCGCGGCGACGACCGCCATCCCGCTCGTGGGCGTGGTGCCGCTGCTGCTCTACGCGCTCCCGCACTGAGGCATCGGTGCCGCCGGACTTCCCCGGGGACTTCCTCTGGGGCGTCTCCACCTCCGCCTTCCAGATCGAGGGCGCCCTGGACGAGGACGGCAGGGGCCCGTCCTCCTGGGACGCCTTCACCGCCGAGCCCGGACGCATCAAGGATGGCACGGACGCCCGGATCGCCACCGGCCACTACCACCGCTACCGCGAAGACGTCGCGCTCATGGCCGACCTGGGCGTCGGCGCGTACCGCTTCTCGATCGCCTGGCCCCGCGTCGTCCCGGACGGAAGGGGCACGGTCAACCCGCTCGGTCTCGACTTCTACGACCGCCTGGTGGACGAGCTGTGCGCCGCCGGGATCGCGCCCGTCCCGACCCTGTTCCATTGGGACACCCCGCTGCTCCTCGAAGAGGAGGAGGGCGGTTGGCGTGCCCGTTCGATCACCGGCCGCTTCGCCGACTACGTGTCCGCCGTCGCGGACCGCCTCGGCGACCGCGTCACCCGCTGGATCACGATCAACGAGCCGGCCGAGTTCACCCTGCTCGGCCACGGTATCGGCGAGCACGCGCCCGGCCACGAACTGCTCTTCGACGCGCTTCCGGTCGCCCATCACCAGCTTCTCGCCCACGGCCGCGCCGCGCAGGCGCTCCGCGCCGCCGGCGACGAGCACCGGATCGGCGTCGCGATGTCCCACACCCCCGTCTGGACGGCGGGCGGGACCGCCGACGACCAGGCCGCCGCCGATCTCTACGACACCCTGATGAACCGGCTGTTCGCCGACCCGATCCTCACCGGGCGCTACCCGGACGGGTTCGCCGAGGCCATGCCGGGCCCGGTCGAGGACGACCTGAAGGCCATCTGCGCGCCGCTCGACTTCTACGGCGTGAACTACTACAACCCCAGCCTCGTCGGGGCGCCGCGGCCGGGCGAGCCCGACCCGTACTCGGGCATCGCGCTGCCCCCCGATCTGCCGTTCGCCCTCCACGACATCGAGGGCTACCCGCGTACGGCGTTCGGCTGGCCGGTCGTGCCGGACGGCCTGCGCGAGCTGCTGGTCGCCCTGCGCGACCGGTACGGGGAGGCCCTGCCGCCGATCGTCATCACCGAGAACGGCTGCTCCTGCGACGACGCCCCCGACGGTGAGGGACGGGTCGCGGACCCCGACCGCATCGCCTACCTTGACGGGCACCTGCGCGCCCTGCGCGAGGCCATGGACGCGGGCGTGGACGTGCGCGGCTACTTCGTCTGGTCCCTGCTCGACAACTTCGAATGGGCCGAGGGGCACCGGCAGCGCTTCGGGCTCGTCCACGTCGACTACGCCACCCTGCGCCGCACTCCCAAGGATTCCTTCGCCTGGTACAAGGAGCTCCTCGGCCGGGAAAAGGCCCGGTGAGCGCGCGGTTCCCCGGACGTCCCGCTACTCTGACCTCCGTCGCCAACGCGGAACCCCTCATATCGGCCGGAGGCGCCCCATGACCGCACGGGACCGGCGGGCACGGCTTTCGGCCTACGCCGCCTTCGCCATCCAGGGCCTGTGCTTCGCCACGCTGGTCACGCGGGTGCCGCAGGTCCAGGACGCGCACGGCATCGGCGACGCGCTGCTCGCCCTCGTGCTGCTGCTCGTCCCGGTGATCGCCGGGGTGGGCAGCGTCGTGGCCGGATCCCTGTTCGCGCGCTTCGGCAGCGGTCCGGTCCTGCGGGTGGCGCAGCCGGCGGTGTGCGTCGCGATGGTCCTGGTCGGGTCCACCGGCGGCCATCTGGCTCCGCTGTTCGTGGCCACGGCGCTGTTCGGGACGTTCGTCGGCGCCGTGGACGCGGCGATGAACGCGCAGGCGGTCGCGGTCGAGCGCCGCCACGGGATGAGCCTGCTCACCGGTTTCTACGCGGTGTGGAGCGTCGCCGGCATCCTCGGCGGGCTGTGGGTGGCGCTGGCCAACCGCCTGGACCTGGGGCTGTTCAGCGGCTTCGTGGTCCCCGCCGCGCTGGGCGTGCTGGTCTCGCTCGTCACCGGACCCGGGCTGTTCCGCAAGGACGAGGAGGGGACGGCGCCCAGCGCCGAGGAGCTGAAGGCTGCGGCCAGGAGGGTGCCCTGGCGTCCCGTGCTGATCGTGGGCGTCGCGCTGGGCGTGTTCTACCTGGCCGACTCGGTCGTCTCCAACTACAGCGCCAAGTTCCTCCAGGACGAGCTGCGCGCCAGCGACTTCGCGGCCCCGCTGGGCTACGTGGCGTACCAGGTGGCGATGGTGGTGACGCGGGCCGCCGCCGACTTCGGCGTCAGGCGGTACGGCGCGGTCCTGGTCATCCGGCTCGGCGGCGCGGTGGGGCTGGCCGGGATGGTGCTCGTCGTGATCGCGCCCGGACCGGTCACCGCGATCGCGGCGTTCGCGGTGGCGGGGCTGGGGCTCAGCGTCGTCGCCCCGGTGGCGTTCTCGGCGGCGGGACGGGTGGACCCGACGGGGCTGGGCGTCGCGGTCGCGCGGCTCAACGTCTTCAACTACGTGGGCTTCGTGCTGGGCGCGGCCATCGCGGGCGCGCTCGCCTCGTCCGGGCTCCGGCTGGTGTTCCTCGTCCCGGCGGTGCTGGTGGTGACCATCGTCGTGGTCGCGAACGGCTTCGCGCCGCGGCCCGTGACGGCCACCGCGGCGCGAGGCGAGGAGGACGGGAAGGCCCTCACGCCCCCGGCGCTCCCTGAGGCAGATCCCGAGCCGCCCCGGGCGCCTCACGCGTGACGGGCGTCCCGGCGCCGCCCCGGCGCCGCAGGACGAGCAGCGTGATGAGGAAGGCGGTGGCCAGCAGCCCCGCGCCGATGCCGAACGCCAGGTGGAAGCCGCCGGTCAGCGCCTCGGGCTCGGCGCGTCCCGCGTCCAGCAGATGCCTGGTGCGGGACGCGGCGAGCGTGGACAGCACCGCGACGCCCAGCGCCATCCCGATCTGCTGGGTGGTGTTGAACAGGCCGGAGGCCAGCCCCGCGTCGTCCTCCCCGGCGCCCGACATCCCCAGCGAGGTCACCGCGGGAAGAACGAGCCCGGCGCCGCCCGCCAGCAGGAACGACGGCAGCAGGTGGACGGGGTAGGAGGCGTCCACCGGGGCCCGGGTCAGCAGGAGCAGCAGGAGGGCCAGCAGCGCCAGCCCGGTCAGCAGCATGGCGCGCTCGCCGAACCGGGCGTTGAGCCGGGCCGAGAGCCCGAGCGAGATCGCTCCGATCAGCACCGCGGCGGGGAGCATGGCCAGCCCCGTCCGGGCGGCCCCGTACCCGAGGACCTGCTGCATGTAGAGCGCGACGACCACCTGGAACGCGAACATCCCGGCGATCGCCAGCATCTGGACGATGTTGCCGCCCACGACGGCGCGGGAGCGCAGGATCCGCAGCGGCATCAGCGGGGTGCGCGCGGTGGCCTGCCGGACGAAGAAGCCGGCCAGCAGCGCGAGGGCGAGGGCGCCCAGTCCCAGCGTGTGCGCGGAGACCCAGCCGTGCTCCTCCGCCTTGACCACCGTGTAGATGCCGAGCATCAACCCGGAGGTGACCAGGACCGCGCCGGCGACGTCCGCTCCGGCGGGCAGGCCCAGACCGCGGTCGGAGGCGAGGACGGGCAGCGCGACGGCGATCGACGCGAGCCCGATCGGCAGGTTGATGAGGAAGATCCAGTGCCAGTCCAGCAGGTCGGTGAGGACGCCGCCGAGCACCTGGCCGATGGAGGCGCCGGCGGCGCCGGTGAAGGCGAAGACCCCGATGGCCTTGGCCCGCTCGCGTGAATCGGGGAACAGTGTCACCAGGATGCCGAGGCTGACGGACGAGGCCATCGCGCTGCCCACGCCTTGCAGGAACCGGGCGGCGATCAGCGCGCCGGGCGTGGTGGCGGCCCCGGCCAGCAGCGAGGCCAGCGTGAACACGGCGGTGCCCGCGACGAACATCCGCTTGCGGCCGATCAGGTCGCCCAGCCGCCCCGCGAGCAGCAGCAGCCCGCCGAAGGCGATCAGGTAGGCGTTGACGACCCAGCTCAGCCCGGCCCGGGTGAAGCCCAGGTCCTCCTGGATGGCGGGCATCGCCACGGTGACGATGCTGCCGTCCAGGATCACCATCAGGGCGCCGGTCGCGAGCACTCCCAGCGCGATCCAGCGGGACGGATCGGGCCCCCAAGAGGAGGACGGAGACGAGGGCGAGGACATGGCCGCTCCCATGCGTTCGACGACAACAGGAGAGACGGTAGCAGATAGTTCCGTTACAGACTATCTACTGCTGATTCACTCGCCTTGGTCATCACCCCGCTCAGGTGGTGCGCTGGCGGGCCCTCCGCACCGGCTGCGGGCACTCGACGGGTTCCGCGAGCAGCCCGGTGGCCAGGCGGTTCAGCGCCCGCAGCAGCACCTCGCCCTCGTCGCCCGGCAGCGCGTCCAGTACCTCGCGGTGCACCCGGTCGACGATCTCCGTGCTGCGGGCGGCGATCTCGGCGCCGCTCTCGGTCACCGCGATGATCCGCGCCCGGCGGTCCGTGCTGGACGAACGGCGCTCGGCGTATCCCGCCTTCTCCAGGGCGTCCACCGTGACGACCATCGTGGTCTTGTCCATGTCGGCGATCTCGGCGAGCTGGATCTGGGTGCGCTCCTCCTCCAGCGCGTGCACGAGCACGCAGTGCATGCGCGGGGTGAGGCCGATCTCGGCCAGCGCCGCGGTCATCCGGGTCCGCAGGACACGGCTGGTGTGGTCGAGCAGGAACGACAGGTCCGGCTGGGTGCGGGAGGGCGCGGCGGTGGGAGTGGTCGTGGCCATGCCCTCAGCCTACAACTTCGTCCCGTAAGAGATAATCCATCGCTTTCCCTATTTGGCGCGGCGCACGCTCGGTTACCCTGGAGTCATGCAGCGACACGCGCGCCTCGGCTGGTGGCCGTCCTAGGACGGCCATCCGACCACGCGCGACCAGCGACTTCCAGGGCCGTCCCTCCGGACGGCCCTTCGCCTTTCCTCGGGACGGGCGGCCACCGGCGGGCGGCCCTCCGGCATCACGAGGAGAGCCCATGCCCCCGACCGTCCCCAACGTCCTGACCGGCGACCGCCCGACCGGGCCCCTGCACCTGGGCCACTACTTCGGCTCGCTGGCCAACCGCGTCCGCCTCCAGCGCGAGGGCGCCGACCTGTTCGTCCTGATCGCCGACTACCAGGTGCTCACCGACCGGGACGTGGCCGAGCGCCTGACCGAGTACACCGAGGGCCTGGTCGCCGACTACCTGGCCGCCGGCATCGACCCCGGCCGGGTCACGATCTTCCAGCACTCGGCGGTGCCGGCGCTGAACCAGCTCATGCTGCCGTTCCTGGCCCTGGTGTCGGTCGCCGAGCTGTCCCGCAACCCCACGGTCAAGGAGGAGATCGCCGCCTCCCGGCAGGCCGCGGTCAGCGGCCTGATGTTCACCTATCCCGTGCACCAGGCGGCCGACATCCTGTTCTGCAAGGCCGACCTGGTGCCCGTGGGCAAGGACCAGCTACCGCACCAGGAGATCACCCGGACCATCGCCCGCCGCTTCAACGAGCGGTACGGGCCGGTCTTCCCCGTCCCCGAGGCGCTGCTGTCGGACACCCCCGTCCTGCTCGGCCTGGACGGTCGCCGGAAGATGAGCAAGAGCCGCGGCAACGCCGTCCCGCTCGCCGCCGGCCCGGACGAGACCGCCAGGCTGATCAGGCGTGCCAGGACCGACGCCGACCGGCGCATCACCTACGAGCCGGAGACCCGTCCCGAGGTGTCCAACCTGGTGCGGATCGCCGCGCTCTGCCAGGACCGCGACCCGCGCGCGATCGCGGAGGAGGTCGGCGACGGCGGCGCCGCCGCGCTGAAGAAGGTGGTGACCGAATCGGTGAACGAGTTCCTGCGGCCCATCCGGGCCCGCCGCTCCGAGCTCGGCCGCGACCTGCCGCGCGAGGTGCTCAAGCGGGGGAACGAGCGCGCCAACGCCGTCGCCGACCGGACCCTCGCGCAGGTGCGCGAGGCGATGGGGACGGTCAGCCCTTGATCCCGTCGAGCAGCACCTCGACCAGGGCGTCCACGTCCGGCCCCGGAGCGGCGGGGGCCTGGCCCGAAGGGGCGAACAGCACCGTCAGCACCGCCTCGTGGCACACGCCGACGATCATCGTGGCGGCGGCCTCGACCCGGGCGCCGGGCGCGAGCCTGCCCAGCCCGCGCTCGGCGCGCAGGTAGCCGAGCAGCCGGTCGCGCCAGTCCTCGCCCGGGACGCCCGAGGCGGCGAACCTGGCCATCACCTCCGGCCGTCCCACCATGCCCGCCATCGCGGGCAGGATTCCCCGGTGCAGCGCGAGACCGTAGGTGATGTGCGCGCGCAGGTTCTCCTCGAGAGTGCCGGTGCCGGGCTCGGGCAGCGGGTGCAGTCCCGCCTCGACCGACCGGACGTGGGCCCGCAGCGCCAGGCCCAGCAGTTCCTCCTTGTCGGCGAAGTGGTTGTAGAGCACCCCGTCGGCGACGCCCGCCTCCCGGGCGATCGCCCGCACGGTGAGGCCCGCCGTCCCGCCCTCGGCGATCATGCGTTCGGCGGTGGCGATCAGGTGCTCGCGCAGCGTCCGTCCCGTCCCGTCCCGCAGTGCCGCGGCTCGTCTCGGTGACATGAACCCGAATCGTACGCAGCGCCGCCTACCGGCGAGCGGTCACCAGCCAGCCGGTGCCCTTGGTCACGACGCCTGCGGGACGCTCGAACCGCTCCACCGCCTGTCCCAGAGCCGCGCGCGCCTTCTCCGCGGCGGCCGGTTCGATGAGGCCCAGGTTGTACTGGATCGGACCCCAGCCGGCGAGGAAGGCGGTCGCGTCCCGGGCGTCCCGGCCCCAGTGCTGGTCGGTCTCGACGCGGGTGGACGTCACGTCCAGGAACCCGGCGGCCTCCAGCACCTCCCGGATGCGCTCAGGATCGGAGAAGGAGAGCGGGCCATGGCCGTCCGGCCCGGTCGGCGGCGGCAGGAACTCGCTCATCGCCGCGAGGAGCGTTCCGAGGTCGGTGTCCTTCAGCGAGGTCATGCAGACGAAGGCCAGCCGTCCGTCCGCGGCCAGCGCCCGCCGGACGTTGCGGAACGCCGCCACCGGATCCGCGAAGAACATGATCCCGAAGCGGCTGACCGCCACCTCGAACCCGCCGGCGGGGAACGGGTGGACCTGCGCGTCGCCCTGCTCGAACGACACGTTCTCCACGCCCTCGGCCGCGGCGCGCTCCCGGGCGCGGGCGAGCATCGGCGCGGACAGGTCGATGCCCGTCGCCGACCGTGCCCGCCGTGCGGCGACCCGTGTCAGCTGGCCGTTGCCGCAGCCGAGGTCGAGCACCCGGTCCCCTTCGCCGATCCGTGCCGCGTCCAGGATGAACGGGTTGAACCCGGCGTTGACGGCGTCGTACCGCTCGTAGTGCTCGGCCCAGTGCCGCCCCTCGTAGCCGTTCCACGCCTCGGCCTGGCTCTCGTTCACGATCCTCATGGTGGCCCTCCATTGTGAACACTTGTTCATGAACGTATGTTCATAATGAGGGCCGGACGGGCGCCGGTCAAGGGGGCATGGGAAGTGTTTGAACCATCAACTAATCTGAGAGGCGTGTCGCGTATGCCCGTGCTCTACCTCAGCCATGGCGCCCCGCCCCTCGCCGACGACGCCGTGTGGGCGGGACAGCTCGCACGCTGGTCGGCCGGGCTGCCCAGGCCCGAGTCGATCCTGATGGTGTCCGCGCACTGGGAGGAGGCGCCGATCAGCGTCTCCGCCACCCGTCCGGTGCCCCTCGTGTACGACTTCTGGGGCTTCGAGCGCCGCTACTACGAGGTCCGCTACGACGCCCCCGCCGCTCCCGGCCTGGCCGAGGACGTCCGCAAGCTCGTCCCGGACGTCCGCCAGGACCAGGACCGGGGCCTGGACCGCGGCGCGTACGTCCCGCTGGTCGAGATGTACCCCGAAGCGGACATCCCCGTCCTGCAACTGTCGATGCCGACGCTGGAGCCCGAACGGCTCTTCGAGCTGGGCCGCCGCCTGGCGCCGCTGCGCGACCGCGGCGTGCTGATCATCGGCAGCGGGTTCACCACGCACAACCTGCGGGAGATGCGTCCCGGAACCGACGCGCCACCGCCCGCCTGGTCGGCCGAGTTCGACGAGTGGACCGACCGCGCCGTCCGGGACGGGGACGTGGACGCGCTGCTGGACTTCCAGGCCAAGGCCCCCGCCGCCCGGATCGCGCACCCGCGCACCGAGCACTTCGCCCCGCTGTTCGTCGCGCTCGGCGCCGCCGACGCGGGCGGCGACGGCGAGCGGAGGGCCGTCATCGACGGCTACTGGTACGGCCTCGCCAAGCGATCGTTCCAGTTCTCCTGAGCACTCAGGACCTGGACGACCGGCCGCGCCCGCCGGCGTGATCGGAACGGTGCATGTCGGCGAAACCGGTGCGCCAGGACGGCACCTGCGGCTTCCAGCCCAGGCCGAGCGCCTTCGCGTTGGACACCGGGCGTCCCGTCGCGGCCGCGTGCCGACCGGCCTCGCCCGGCGTGGGCGCGCCCAGCGCGGCGCTGTAGACCGGAAGCCAGTCGGCGGTGGTGGCGGGCTCGTCGTCGACGATGTTGACCGGGCCCGACGGCCAGTCCAGCGCGGCCAGCGCCGCGGACGCCGCGTCGTCGACATGGACGAACGAGGTCCACGAGGAGGAAGGCCGCAGGCTGCCCGCGCGGACGCGCTGGGCGATCGCGCCGTCCGGGGCGTACCAGGTGCCGGGGCCGTACAGCGCTCCATAACGCAGCACCACGCCGCGCGGCATCTCGGCGACGGCCTCCTCCAGAGCGGTGACCCCCTTGTACGGAGGCAGCTTCGGGTCCAGCGGGTCGGTCTCCACGGCGGGCTCCTCGCCCGGCTCGTACAGCCAGGCGATGCTCTGCGCGATCATCAGCTCGGTACCCGCCTCGCGCGCCGCGTCCACCAGGTTCCGCGTCCCGGTGATGCGCAGGCGGGAGTTGGCCGCGAAGTCCTCGTCGGACAGATCGGTCAGCTGGTGGATGATCGCGTCCGGCCGCTCGGCCGTCACCGCCTCGCGCACCGCCGCCTCGTCCAGCATGTCGACGATGACCGGCTTGGCCTTCTGGTCGGCCAGGGCCTTGGCGCGCTCCGGGCGGCGGGTGGTCCCTGCGACCTCGTGACCCGCGCGCACCAGCAACGGCACCAGCCTGCGTCCCACAACGCCGGTCGCCCCGGCGACGAGAATCTTCAAGGGGGGTACCTCCACGCATCAACACCCGGTCGTCCCGACGGCAGCTTAGGCAGACTCACGCCGCAGGTCATAGCCGGACCAGTGAATCGGACCCCGAACGTGCGTCCCCCCAGGACCACTGACCGTGGTCGAAATCCCCGAGCCGTCAACGAACGGGAGCCGCCGACCACGCATGAGCGTACCGCTGTTCGCTCGTGCAGGATGTGACGAGAGCAACACAGTCGGGATGAGGGCAGAGCACGATACGCGCTCGATACGCGCTCGACCGTTCGGGTGACAGGAGACGGGCTATGCGGATCAGTCTGGTCCAAGGGGACATCACCGAACAGCAGGTGGACGCGATCGTCAACGCCGCGAACTCCTCGCTGCTCGGCGGGGGCGGGGTGGACGGCGCCATCCACCGCAAGGGCGGCCCGGAGATCCTGGAGGACTGCCGCAGGCTGCGCGCGTCCCATTACGGCGGCGGCCTGCCCACGGGGCAGGCGGTGGCGACCACGGCGGGACGGCTGCCCGCCCGATGGGTGATCCACACCGTCGGCCCGGTCTACTCCGCCTCGGAGGACCGTTCGGACCAGCTCGCCTCCTGCTACCGGGAGTCGCTGCGGGTGGCCGACGAGCTCGGGGTCGAGACGATCGCCTTCCCCGCCGTCTCGGCCGGCATCTACGGCTGGCCGCTGGACGACGCGGCGCGGATCGCGGTGGGCGCCGTGCGGGCCGCCCAGACCAAGGTCGGCGACGCGCGTTTCGTGCTGTTCACGCCGGATGTCCTCGCGGCGTTCGAGAAGGCGCTGGAGCGCTAGCCGGCCGAGGGATGCGGGACGATCAGCACGGGCCGGTCCGCGTGGTGCAGGACGCGGTCGGACACGCTGCCCAGCAGCACCGACTTCACGCCCGACAGGCCCCGTGACCCGGTCACGATCAACGTGGCGTCCAGCTCGCGCGCGACGTCCACGATCGTCGCCCAGACCGGTCCGGCGCCGCGCTCGGCGCGCGGCCGGGCGTCGGGTAGGCCCGCGTCCAGGGCCAGCCTGGCGCCCTCTCCGGCGATCCGTTCGGCCTCCCGCTCCTCGGCCCACGTCTCGCCCGATAGCGGCATCGGCTCGGCCGTGGGCGGCCAGGCCGTCTGTGTCAGCAGCGGCTCCCAGACCGTGAGCACCACGGCGGGTTCGGGACGGATCCGGGCCCCGGCGTAGGCGATGGCCGCCCGCGCGTCTTCGGAGCCGTCGAAGGCGATCAGCATGGTCATATCGGGGACATGTCCGTGCCAACCCGTCCCAAACCGAGCGTCCTGCGGAGCGAGGCTCAGAATCGTTCACCCGCGGGCGGACGGCCGGGGCCGGGCGGGCCGGCGAACGCCTGGGCGAGGTCGAGCCACCGGTCCGCGTCGGGCCCGGTGGCGGTGAGGGCCAGGTCGGCGCGGTTGCGGCGCTGCGTGACGAGCAGGCAGAAGTCCAGCGCGGGCCCGGACACCGACTGCGCCGCGTCCTCGGGGCCCCAGGCCCACGTCCCGCCGTCCGGAGCGGTGAGGACGACCCGGAACTCCACGGACGGCGGCTCCAGACCACGGATTCGGTAGGAGAAATCGCGGGTCCGCACGCCGATGTGGGCGACGTGGCGCAGGCGGGCGGTCGGTTCGCGTACGGCGCCCAGCGCGTCCGCCACGTCCTGGCCGTGCGCCCAGGTCTCCATGAGGCGCGCGGTGGCCATGGACGCGGGCTTCATTGGCGGGCCGAACCACGGCAGGCGCGTCCCCCCGGGCACCGCGGCCAGGGCGTCGGTCATCGCGCTCCGTCCCGCGCGCCAGCGTTCCAGCAGCGCGGCGGGTGGTTCGCCGGTGCCTTCGGCGGCCCCCGCCTCCACCTGGCCGTCGGGGTCCTCGATCGCCTTGGCCAGCACCTTCTCGAACCCGGACGGGTCGGTGGCGGCCAGGATCGCCTGCCGGTCCGTCCAGGCGAGGTGGGAGATCTGGTGGGCGATCGTCCAGCCCTCGGCGGGGGTCGGGACGGTCAGGTCGGAAAGCGGGGCGACCAGCGCGTCCAGCGCCTCGCCCTCGTCCGTCAGGTCGGTCAGCAGGCTGCTCAGCTCGGGCATCAGACCAGGATGTCGTGTTGTGTCGTCAATGTCAGCGATCGGCTACCGTCTTCTGGCGGACGGGAGGCGGCGCTGCGGTGGCGAGGGCACACACGCCTCAGAGGCACGGGCTTCAGGGGCACGAGCCTCAGAGGAACGGGCCTCAGGGAGAGGTGACGCGGGGGACGACCGCGCCCAACCGGCTGCGCCGCGTCGACCGCTGGATCGCGGCCACGCAGAGCGGCGGCCTCCGCGCCGGGCCGGCCCCGCTGGCGGTCGACCTCGGGTACGGGGCGTCCCCGGTGACCACGGTCGAGTTCTACCGGCGCCTGCGCGCCGTCGCCCCGCGCCTGGAGGTCACCGGCATCGAGATCGACCCGGATCGGGTCGCGGCGGGCCGGGCGGTGATCGCGGGCGGCGCCTACGAGGGCCTGTCGTTCCGGCACGGCGGCTTCGAACTCCCCGTGGACCGGCCGCCCGACCTGGTACGCGCCTTCAACGTGCTGCGCCAGTACGCGGAGCCCGCGGCCTGGCGGGCCTGGGACGACCTGTGCGCGCGGCTCTCCCCCGGCGGCGTCCTCATCGAGGGGACGTGCGACGAGATCGGCCGCCGCGCCGTCTGGGTCGCCCTCGGCGGGGACGGCGCCGGGAGCGCGCGACCGCGGACCATCACCTTCGCCGCGCATCTCGCCACCCTGGAACGACCCTCCGACCTCGCCGAACGGCTGCCGAAGACGCTGATCCACCGCAACGTGCCGGGCGAACGGGTCCACGCGCTCCTCACCGACTTCGACCGCTGCTGGGCGACCGCCGCGCCCTACTCGGCCTTCGGGCCGCGCGCCCGCTGGATCGAGGCGGTGTCGTTACTGGCCCGGTCGCATCCCGTCTACGCGCGCCCCCCGTACGGCGGACGGGGCCGGTGGCGGCTGGGCGAGGTCACCCTTCCCTGGTCGGCTGTGGCTCCCGGAGATCCCCCGGCCCGGAGCCGACGTCCCCGTCCCGGCCGGACACGGTGAGGAGCCGGACGGTGCCGCGTCCCGCGTCCACCCGGACACGGTCGCCGGTGCGCAGCCGCATCGTGGCGTTCCCGCAGCCCACGACCGCCGGGACGGCCAGCTCGCGGGCCACGGTCGCGGCCGGTGACAGGGGCGCGCCGACGTCGGTGACGACCGCCGCCGCGACCGGGAACAGCGGCGTCCACCCGATGTTCGCCGCCGACGTGACCAGCACCTCGCCGGGCCGCAGCTCCCCGCCGTGCTCGGGGGCGTCGAGGACCCGCACCGTTCCCTCCACGACCGCGGCCACGCCGGGGAAGCCGCTGATCGAGGCGTTCTCGGGCCCGCGCGTCCCGTATCCGGCCAGCGGATCGGTCGCGTCGAAGAGGTCGGTGCGGCGCACCCGGGCGCCGGCCCAGGCGACCGGCTCGAACGGCCCCCTGATCAGCACCGGGTACGGGGCGAGCGCGCGATAGCGATCGTAGGTGCGCCGCCGGACCGCGACCCTCTCCAGCGGGCGGGCGTCCCCGTCCAGCACGGCCAGGATCTCGTCGATGGTCAGGTAGAACAGGTCGTCGCGGCGGCCGGTGAGCTCACCGGCCCGCAGCACGAACGCCCTGATCACCGCGTACACGCGCATGACCTCCGAGCGGGCCGCGTCGCGCTGGTAGGCGGCCCGCGCCCAGCGCCCGACCCGGCGCCGCACGCCCGCCACCCTCCCCGGATGGCGTGCGCTAAACCGTTTCCAGGCCGCACGGCTCGCGTCCCGCTGCCGTCCCAGCAGTTCCACCGCGTCATGGCCGGACGCCGAGTTCGCGGGGACGTGCACGCCCTCCGGCTCCTCGGCCGGGCGGGGTGCGGAGATCTCGAACTCGTGCGCGCCGCGATGCCCCCATTCCCGCAGGTAGGTCGCCCTGTCGATCTCGCCGCGGGCCAGCTCGGCCAGCCCGATGACCGGGCCGAGGCCCGCCGGTACGGGGCCGCCCGGCCTCCCGAGGCCGGCGAGCATCGCGTCGGCGTCCGCCTCGCCCGCCAGCCGGGCCAGCTCGCGCCGCAACATGATCAGGGAGGGGGCGCGCCGACGGCGGGCGGCGCCCAGCATGTGGCACGCCTCACGGAAGAACGGCAGCAGCGCCTGGCCCCACAGGTGCAGCAGCGCGCCCGGATCGGTCTCCACCTGGATCCGGTCGCGCAGCGCCTCGCACCGTCCCGGCGAGGACGCCAGGAAGTCGGGCAGCCGCCTGCCGTCCGCGCGGGCCTTCAGCCTGGCCTTGGCGGCGACCGGCAGCAGCCACCGGGCGACCTCCGCCTTCGACACCGGCAGCGGCGGGATCCTCACCTCGGGCGGCACCTTGCCGAAGACCTGTTCGAGACCCGCTCTGCCCGCCCGTTTCCCCGTTCCGAGCACGCGGGCGAAGGCGTTGGCCACGCTCAGGTTCATGTAGAGGCGGCCGCCGATGTTGCCGTACGCGCGGATTTCCGGGAACCCCGGGACCGTGGACGCAGGCATCGTCTCGTGCATGTACATCTGCACCAGTGACCAGGTGCAGGGCGTCATCACGTCCGGGACGGCCTCGCCCATGTTGGCGCTGGTCCACAGGTAGTCACCGGACAGGCTGTCGTTCCACTCCTCGGTGTCCTCCCACCCCCTGTCGTCCTCCAGGGGACGCGCCTGGAGGACGAACGGGTTGCCGTCGTGCAGGGCCCACTCGATCATCAGTGGCCGCCCGTACAGCGCCTCGATCCGTTCGCCCAGCCGCGCCAGCGCCGCCGCCTGGTCGTCGCCGAGGACGGGCAAAGTCCGCCACCGGTCCGGCACGGGCTCCTCCTGCGTGCCGGCCTCGCCCGGCGCCCTGCGCGGGACGGTCATCGTCGCCTTGTCGGCGGTCCGCCGTTCCAGGACGGTCCCGGTGCCCTTCTCCAGAACGAGGGCGTCCGGTGTGACCCGTCCCGTGATGACGGGCTCCCCCATGCCCCACGCCGCGTTCAGCAGGATCCGGCCGGGGCTCGCCGTCGTGGTGACCATGGTGCCGGACGCCTCCGCGGACACCAGGCATTGGACGAGCACCGCCTGCGTGGCCTCGCCGTGATCGATGCCGTTGCGGACGCGGTGCTCGATGGCGGGCGCCGACCACAGCGACGCCCAGCACCGGCGGATCGCGTCCAAGAGCGCCGCCTCCCCGCGCACGTTCAGGACGGTCTCGTGCCATCCCACAGGTGGCGGCCACCCGTCCAGGGCCGTCGCCGACGAACGCACCGCCACCGGATCGTCCTGGGCGCCCAGGCCCGCGTACCCCCAGCGGACCGGGCCCGCCACCTCCATCGGCAGGTCGCACCGTTCCATCAGCTCGGCGATCTGCCGCGCGGCCCTCTCCGCCGTGGCGGGAAGATCGGGATCGACCCGTGCCGCCAGCCCCAGGATCGGCTCAAGCAGCCCGTTGTCGTCGATGAACGCCCGGTACGCCTCGGCGGTCACCAGGAAACCCGCCGGGACCGGCAGCCCGGCCGCCGCCAGCCGCGCCACCGCCGCGCCCTTGTGGCCGGTCACGGCGGGATCGGCCGCCCCTGCGCCGTCGTAGGGCAGCACGAAGGTCCGCTGGGTCATCTCCCGCTCCGTCCCGGGATTCGGTCATGCCATCTGGACGCATACCCCGGGAACGGTCCAACGATCCTTGGTCCCGAGCCACCGTCCGCCGATCCCCGGCGGGGCGGGCGGCACACGACCCCCCGGCGCGGCTCAGTGCTCGCGATGGATCTTGGTGGCGGTGGCCTGGACGCGCGGCTGGACGTCGATCCGGTCGATGTTGACATGCGAGGGCCGGGTCACCACCCAGGCCACGCAGTCGGCCACGTCCTCGGCCACCAGCGGCTCGCGGACGCCCTCGTACGGCTTCTTCGCCCGCTCCGCGTCGCCGCGGAAGCGCACCAGCGAGAACTCGTCCGTCTTCACCAGCCCCGGCGCGATCTCGGTGATCCGCACCGGCTCCGCGACCAGTTCCAGCCGCATCACCTCGTTCACCGCGTACGCCCCCATCTTGGCCGCGTTGTACCCGGCGCCGCCCTCGTACGGGTTGTGCGAGGCCAGCGACGTGATGTTGACGACATGGCCGTCGCCGCTCCCGATCAGCTTGGGCAGCAGCGCCTTGGTCACCCTCAGCAGTCCCAGCACGTTGGTGTCGTACATCGCCTGCCAGTCCGCCGGGTCCGCCTCGGCCACCGGTTCGAGGCCGATCGCGCCGCCGGCGTTGTTGACGAGGACATGGCACTCGGCCAGACCCGCCGCCAGCGCGTCCACGGACGACTGATCGGTCACGTCCAGGGTGACCGCGGCCGCCTTGCCCGCGCCCGGCACCTCCTCGGCGATCTCCTTGGCGAGGGCGTCCAGCCGTTCCCGCCGCCGGGCGGCCAGCACCACGTTGAAGCCCTCCGCGGCCAGCCTCCTGGCCGTGGCCGCGCCGATCCCGCTGCTTGCTCCCGTCACCACTGCCGTCTTGCGCATGGACCCCAGACTCCCAGGCCCGGTTGATCGACGCCAGCGAGGGTCCGGCTTGGGGGAACAGGCGGGGAGATCGGTAGGTTTCCCCACTGGAGGTGGTGTGCGGTGCCGCGTCGGATCAATCGCGTCGCGACGATCAGCGTCCACACGTCCCCCCTGGACCAGCCGGGGACCGGCGACGCGGGCGGGATGAACGTCTACATCGTCGAGGTGGCCAGGCGGCTGGCCGCCAGGAACGTCCAGGTGGACATCTTCACCCGGGCGACCTCGCGGGCCCTGCCCCCCGTGACGGAGCTGGCCCCCGGCGTGCTGGTCCGCAACGTGGTCGCCGGCCCGTTCGAGGAACTGGAGAAGACCGAGCTGCCGCGCCACATGTGCGGCTTCACCTCCGAGGTGCTGCGCGCGGAGGCGTACCACGACCCCGGGCACTACGACCTCATCCACACGCACTACTGGCTGTCCGGCCAGGCCGGGCAGGCCGCCAAGCTGCGCTGGGGCGTGCCGCTCGTCCACTCCATGCACACCATGGCCAAGGTCAAGAACGCGGCGCTGGCCGAGGGCGACACCCCCGAGCCCCAGGAACGGGTGATCGGCGAGGAGCTGGCCGTCGCCGCGTCCGACCAGCTGGTGGCCAACACCGCCGAGGAGGCCCGCGAGCTGATCGAACTGTACGGCGCCGACCCGGCCCGGGTCGCCACCGTCGAGCCCGGCGTCGACCTCTCCCTCTTCCGGCCGGAGCCCCCGCTGACCCCGCCCGGCGCCGGCACCACGGCCCGGCGGCGCCTCGGCCTGCCCGACGACGCCCGCGTGCTGCTGTTCGTCGGGCGCGTCCAGCCGCTGAAGGCCCCCGACGTGGTGCTGCGGGCCGCCGCCCGGCTGCTCGCCGACGACCCCGGGCTGCGCGGACGGCTGGTCGTCGCGGTCGTCGGCGGCCCCAGCGGCAGCGCCCGGTGCCGTCCCGAAGGGCTCAAGTCGCTGGCCGCCGAGCTGGGCCTCACGGGCAGCGTCCGCTTCGAGCCGCCCGCCCCGCAGGGCGAGCTGGCCGACTGGTACCGCGCCGCCGACGTCACCGTCGTCCCCTCGCACAGCGAATCGTTCGGGCTGGTCGCGATCGAGTCCCAGGCGTGCGGCACGCCGGTCGTCGCGTCCGCCGTCGGCGGCCTGCGCACCGCCGTGCGGGACGGCGAGTCCGGCATCCTGGTGCGCGGGCACGACCCGGACGACTACGCCGCCGTCCTGCGCCGCCTGCTCTCCGAGCCCCGCCTGCGCGCCCGCCTCGCCCGCAACGCCGTCCGCCACGCGAGCGGCTTCGGGTGGGACGCCACCGTGGACAAGCTGCTCGAGGTGTATACCGGAGCCCTGTCCAATCTCGTCCGGCCGGCGCGGCTGGCCGCTGCGGAGGTGACGGTGTGACCGGCGATCCCATCGCGGTGATCGAGGAGACCCTGCGGGCGTCGGAGCTGGAGTACGAGCGGCCGAGGCCCGAGGCGTTCTTCGTCAAGCTGCCCGGACAGCACAAGCTCGCCACCATGACCTGGCTGATCGTCGGCGACCACAGCCTGCACGTCGAGGCGTTCTTCTGCCGCAGGCCCGACGAGAACCACGCCGACTTCTACCGCTTCCTGCTGGAGCGCAACGGCCGGATGTACGGGGTGAGCTTCGCGCTCGACGAGGTCGGCGACGTCCACCTCGTCGGCCGGCTGCCACTGGCCTCCATCACCCCGGACGAGATCGACCGGCTGCTCGGCTGCGTGCTGACCTACTCCGACGAGAACTTCGACAAGGCGCTCGAACGCGGCTTCAAGTCGTCCATCCAGCGCGAGTGGGACTGGCGGGTCAAGCGGGGCGAGAGCCTGGCCAACCTGCGGGCGTTCGCGTCCTTCGCCGACCCCGCCAATCGCGACCCGGCCGACGGCGCCCCGTCCTGACCCGCCCGATAGGCTTTCCGGCATGGCGACCCTGGTATTGCTCCGGCATGGCGAAAGCGTCTGGAACGCCGAAGGGCTGTTCACCGGCTGGGTGGACGTCGACCTGTCCACCAAGGGCGAGAGCGAGGCGACCAAGGGCGGCGACCTGCTGCTCGACGCCGACATCACGCCCGACGTGGTGCACACCTCGGTGCTGAAGCGGGCCATCCGCACGGCCAACATCGCTCTGGACGTCGCGGATCTGCTGTGGATCCCGGTGCGCCGCTCGTGGCGCCTCAACGAGCGGCACTACGGCGCGCTCCAGGGCAAGAACAAGGCGCAGACGCGGGAGGAGTTCGGCGACAAGCAGTTCATGATCTGGCGCCGCTCCTACGACACCCCGCCTCCGCCGATCAAGGACGACGACCCGCTGTCGCAGGTCAACGACCTGCGCTACGCGTCGCTGCCGTCGGAGCTGATCCCGCGCACCGAGTGCCTGGCCGACGTCGTGGACCGGATGCTGCCGTACTGGTACGACTCGATCGTCCCCGACCTCGCCGCCGGGCGCACCGTGCTGGTCGCCGCGCACGGCAACTCGCTGCGCGGCCTGGTCAAGCATCTGGACGACATCTCCGACGAGGACATCGTCGGGCTCAACATCCCGACCGGGATCCCGCTGGTGTACGAGCTGGACGACGACTTCGCCCCGCTCAAGCGCGGCGGCGAGTACCTCGACCCGGCCGCCGCCAAGGCCGCCATCGAGGCCGTCAAGAACCAGGGCGCCGCGCCCGCGCCGGCCGCGCCCGCCGCCGACCCCAAGGCCGGGAAGGACAAGGGCGGCAAGGGCCGCCGCAAGAAGAAGTAGTGGGCCTGCCTGGAGGCGCGGGACGGCTCCTGCGAAAGACCGCCCCGCGCCTGCAGGTGTCCGCGCCCGAGACTACCCTGCCGCTCAGGACAGGTCGATCATCTCCTCGGGGCGCTGACCCGTCACCAGGTAGACCACGTCCTCGCCGACCTGGACGGCGTGGTCGGCGAACCGCTCGAAGTACCGCCCGGCCAGGGTGATGTCCACCGCCGGCTCGACGCCGTGCTTCCACTTCGGCGACAGCAGGATGTCGAACAGCCTGCGGTGCAGCCGGTCCATCGCGTCGTCGTCGGCGTCCAGCTCCAGGCCCATCTCCACGTCCCTGGACGCGATCACGCTGCCCGCCTTGGCGATCATGCGTTCCGCGATCTGGCCCATCTCCAGCACCGTGGCCTGGAGCTCCGGCGGGACGGCCGGCTCGGGGTGGCGGCGGCGGGCGGTCTTGGCGATGTGCACCGCCAGGTCGCCCATCCGCTCCAGGTCCCCGCTCATCCGCAGCGAGGTGACCAGGGTGCGCAGGTCGCCGGCCACCGGCTGCTGCCGGGCCATCAGGTCGTAGACCGTCTCCTCGATCTCCTGGTCGATCTTGTTGACCTGCTCGTCGGAGCTGATCACCTCCTCCGACAGCCGCAGATCGGCGTCCAGCAGGGCGGTCACCGCGCGGGCCATCGCGGATCGGACCAGCCGGGTCATGTCGACCAGCTTGTCGGAGAGGGAGTCGAGCTCCTCGTGGTAGGCGTCGCGCAATTGTGATCCCGGGGTGCGAAGGGGTGAGGGTCTCTGGGGGGACGCGGGGGACGCGTCCGCCAGGCGCCGGGCGTACCGGCCCAGGGCACACCCTGTCCGACCAGCGTGAACCGTCCCGGAGAATGAGGTGAACTTTCGGGAAACGGGGTCGCGTCACCTGGTCCTACGTGCCGGTCACGCGCCGGCTCCACTTACGATCCAGGGTGTGGAGGTCGAGATAATCGCAGGTCTGGCCGGGCTTGCCGGGCTCGCGATCGGGCTCGCGACCGGATTGGCGGTGCGCGTGAGCGAGCGAGCGCAGAGGGCCCCGGCGCCGGCGGTCACGCAGGGCGCGCTGCCCCCCGGAGTGGCGTCGGTCCTGAGCGTGCTGCGCTCCTCGGCCGTCGTCCTGGACGGCGAGGACGTGGTGCTGCGCGCCAGCTCGGCCGCCCGCGCGTTCGGCATCGTCAGCGGCGACCGGCTGGTGGTGGACGAGCTGCTGGCGATGGCCCGGCTGTCCCGCCGCGACGGCGAGATCCGGGAGGCCGAGATCCAGGTCGGGCCCGGCCGTCCCCGCCGGGGCGCCGAGGGCCGCTGGTTCGCCGTGCGGGTGGCGCCGCTCGGCTCGCACGGCCTGGTGCTGGTGCTGGCCGAGGACCTGACCGAGATGCGCAGGGTCGAGGCGATCAGGCGGGACTTCGTGGCCAACGTCAGCCACGAGCTCAAGACCCCGGTCGGCGCGCTGTCGCTGCTGGCCGAGACCGTGGAGGGCGCGGCCGATGATCCCGAGGCGGTGCGCCGCTTCGCCGGCCGCATGCAGTACGAGTCGGTGCGGCTGACCAACCTCGTCCAGGACCTGATGACGCTGTCGCGGATCCAGGGGGACGAGCCGCTGCCCGAGCTGCGCCCGGTCGCCCTGGACGCGATCATCGACGAGGCCATCGACCGTACCCAGATCAAGGCCGCCGCCAAGAACATCGAGGTGACCGGCTGCGGCGGACCGGGCGAGCGGGTCCGCGGCGACGAGGAGCTGCTGATCACCGCGCTGCGCAACCTGATCGACAACGCCGTGGCCTACAGCCCCGAGAACACCCGGGTGGTCGTCACCACCCGGCGCTGCGACGACACCCGGGTCGAGATCAACGTGACCGACCAGGGCATCGGCATCCCCGGCGGCGACCTGGAACGGATCTTCGAGCGCTTCTACCGGGTCGATCCGGCCCGCTCCCGGCAGACCGGGGGCACCGGCCTCGGCCTGGCCATCGTCAAGCACGTCACCACCAAGCACGGCGGCGACGTGACGGTCTGGAGCAAGGAGGGGTCCGGATCGACCTTCACCCTCCGCCTGCCCCTGCTCGAGCCCGCCGGGCGGTCGGCCCAGGCCGACGCGTCCACCGCCTCACCCGCCCCGCCACCTTCCTGAGACCTCCGCCGTACAACGCCCTCGTCCCGAGCTCGAAATACCGTCCGAGACCCCCGAGATGCTGCACAATCGCGATGACCCGTCCTGCCACCGTAGACGGCCCCGCCCGGGGCGCTGAGATCGACAACGCCCAGGAGGCAACACCGTGACCCGCGTGCTCGTCGTGGAAGACGAGGAGTCGTTCAGCGACGCACTGTCGTACAACCTGCGCAAGGAGGGCTTCGAGGTGGCCGTGGCGGCCACCGGCCCCGACGCGCTGGACCTATTCGAGCGCAACGGTGCCGACCTCGTGCTCCTGGACCTGATGCTGCCCGGCCTGCCGGGCACCGAGGTGTGCCGGGAGCTGCGCGCTCGCTCCAACGTCCCCGTGATCATGCTGACCGCCAAGGACAGCGAGGTCGACAAGGTGGTGGGCCTGGAGCTCGGCGCCGACGACTACGTGACCAAGCCGTTCTCCACCCGCGAGCTGATCGCCCGGATGCGCGCCGTGCTGCGCCGGCAGGGCGAGGCCGAGGAGCCGGCCCCCGCCATCCTGGAGGCCGGCCCGGTCCGCATGGACGTCGAGCGGCACGTGGTCAGCGTCGGCGGCGAGAACGTCCAGCTTCCCCTCAAGGAGTTCGAGCTGCTGGAGGTGCTGCTGCG
Source organism: Actinomadura sp. SCN-SB (assembly GCF_043906805.1). Classification (NCBI taxonomy): domain Bacteria; kingdom Bacillati; phylum Actinomycetota; class Actinomycetes; order Streptosporangiales; family Thermomonosporaceae; genus Actinomadura; species Actinomadura sp. SCN-SB. The sequence continues at coordinate 35,214 of NZ_JBIMPP010000040.1, forward strand.
CAACGCGGGCCGGGTGCTGACCCGCATGCAGCTCATCGACCGCGTCTGGGGGGCCGACTACGTGGGCGACACCAAGACCCTGGACGTCCACATCAAGCGGCTGCGCGCCAAGATCGAGTCGACCCCGTCCACACCGCGCTACATCGTGACCGTGCGCGGCCTCGGCTACAAGTTCGAGCCGTAGGCCACGAAGCGAGCGGCCCGCCCGGGCCTGGAAGGCGCCGGGCGGGCCGCTGTCGTTTCCGGGGCCGTCAGTTGTGGCCGCCGCCTGCCGGTGCCGGGGCGTGGCCGCCGCTCTCGCCGCCCGTTCCGCCCGTTCCGCTCTCCGGGGTGGACGGGGTGGGAGAGCCGCCGGGCGCGGGGATGCCCGTGGAGACCGCCACGTAGGAGCCGTACTCGTTCTGCTGCGGCACGACCGGGACGAGGATCTCGATGGTGCCCGCGTGCTCGAACTGGAGCCGTACCCGGATGGACTCGCCGCCCAGCACCTGCCGCAGGTTCAGGTTCGACAGGACGACCAGCGGGACCTTGCCGCGGGGCGGGATCGGGGCGTTGGACGGCTGCGCGGTCGCGCCGCCCTCCGGAGGCGTGGGCGTGGCCGTGTCGGCGGGCCGGGAGGCCGCGGCGTCGGGGGACGGCGTGGTGGGCCGGGGAGAGGGCGCCGTGGTCGACCGCGGGGTCCCGGGCTCACGGGTGGGCGCCTCGCTGCCGGGCGTCGCCCTGCCGGTCGGCGTGGCCTGGCCCTGCTGCCCCTGCTGCTGCCCTTGCTGTTGGCCCTGCTGCTGCCCCTGCTGCTGGCCGGGCTGCCCCGGCCGGCCCTGCTGCTGGGCGGGCTGCGGCTGCTGGGGCGCCTCGCCGACCAGCGTGACCGGGGTGCCCTCGCCGGACGGCCGGGCGGGGGGCAGCGTCACCGCGCCACCGGTGATCTGCGCCGAGCCGAAGCTGGGCGAGGTGACCGAGACCAGCCGGTCCTGCCGTCCCTCGACCTGGTTGATGATCGTCCCGTACAGCGGCAGCGAGCTGCCCGCGGGAAGCGCCTGGTCGGGACGCGGGCCGAGCAGGAACATGTTGCGGATGTCCACCTGCGAGGTCGCCGCGCCCTGCGGCACCGAGGCGTTGACGCCCTCGGTCAGCTGGGTGGGGGCGGCGCTCTGGGGCCGGCTGCCGGCGCCGCAGCCGGAGATCACCGGCGCGACGGCGACGGCGCCCGCGATGGCGAGCGCGACCGCTCGGCGGCTGTTTCGGATCACGGCGTCGATCTCCTCGCAAAGGACGTTCTGGAAGCTGTGACTGATCGGCGGGACACGCCAAGCGAAGCCTAGCGAGGATGGGCGGCCGACCTGGTTTCGGGGTGGCCTTGCCGTGTCGCCTCAGCTGAGCGACTTGACCTTGGCGGTCAGGTCGGGCCCCGGCTGCGGCGCGTGCAGCACGTGCGTGACGACGCCGTCCGGCTGGACGAGCACGGCGGTCAGCCCTTGCGCCCCGGGCGGTCCCCCGTAGGTGCCCGCGAGGATGCCCTGCTCGTCCCGCACGATCCGCGGCGTGCCACCGTGCGCGGCCCCGGCCAGGGCCTTCAGGTCGCGGCGCACCTTGTCGGCGGGCGCCGGGTTCCCGCGCCGGTCGGCGGCCAGCCAGAAGTTGAGCTCGAACTCCCGCGTGCGGGTGGCCAGCTCCGCCACGATCCGCTCGCACCCGCAGGACGGCGGGACGATCCCGATCACGCCGGGCCGCAGCTCCCGTAGCCCGATCGACCTGGGCTCCGGGCCGTCCAGCGCGACCTCGCCCGCGGGCAGCACGCCGCCGATCTGCCCGGGCGCGGCGGTCGGGTGCGGCGCGAGCAGGCTGCCGGTGGGACGCGGCGCCGGGCGGGGCCCGAACGCCGTCATCAGCGCCCCGCTCACCAGCGCGACGATCAGGGCGCCCGCGATGAGCGGGACGGCCACCCCGAAGCGGGTGATCGGCCGCAGCAGGCGGCGGATCCGGTCGCGGCGGCGCTTGCGGCGCTCCTCGCGGTGGTAGGCGATGACGTCGGGATCCAGTTCGCGGGCGTCATCGGGCACGACGATATCGACACGGGGCAGCCCGTAGTCGTCGGGCTCGGGGTCGCCGCCTGGCCTCACACCGCACCTCACGTCCAGTCGCGGAACTGTCCTCGTCGTGTCCTTTCGAGGCCCCTTTTGAACCTTCCGGGCGCTTCGTACCCACGCGGCCCGTCATGTTCACCTTCTAGTATGAAGCCGTATGCGCGAATACGGAGGAGGAGAACCGAGTGCGGTTCACCGGGTCCTCGCCCTGTCGCCGAAGGCGCGGCGCGGCGGCTCTTTCTCCCTGTCCCCTGCGTGCCCGACAGGCCCCGAATGCACGTTCCAGAGCCTTTGTCAAGACCCCAATATGCGGTTTGACCTGCGGAAATGTCGCGAAGGTCGGTGCGGTCACCGCCGAGCCCGTGCTACCCTGGTAGTAGCGGAAGGGGTACTTGTCACATGACTTTCCAGGTCGGCGACACCGTCGTCTACCCCCACCATGGGGCTGCTCGGATCGAGGCCATCGAGACTCGCACCATCAAGGGTGAGGAAAAGACCTACCTGGTCTTGAAGGTCGACAAGGGCGACCTGACAGTGCAGGTTCCAGTGGAGAACGTCGAGGACGTGGGCGTTCGCGACGTCGTCGGCCAGGAAGGCTTGGAGAAGGTGTTCGAGGTGCTGCGCGCGCCCTACACCGAGGAGCCGACCAACTGGTCGCGGCGCTACAAGGCGAACCTTGAGAAGCTCGCCTCCGGAGATGTCAACAAGGTCGCCGAGGTCGTCCGTGACCTGTGGCGGCGCGATAAGGAGCGCGGCCTGTCCGCCGGTGAGAAGCGGATGCTCGCCAAGGCCCGCCAGATCCTGGTCAGCGAACTCGCGCTGGCCGAGAAGACCAACGAGGACAAGGCCGAGGCTCTCCTCGACGAGATCCTCACCAGCTGAATTGAACCCGGTGCAGGGCACGCCGGCCGCCGCCGGCGGCGCGGCCGCATCGCTTCCGGGACTGCCACGGGTGGGCGTCGGCACCGACGTCCACCCGTTCGCGCGTCCGGATGACGCCGACCGCCCGCTCAGGGTCGCCGGTCTCGACTGGCCCGGCGAGGGCCCGGGGCTGGCCGGCCACTCCGACGGGGACGTCGCCGCGCACGCCGCCTGCGACGCCCTCCTGTCGGCCTGCGGCCTGGGCGACCTGGGCGCGGTCTTCGGCACGGCCGACCCCCGCTGGTCCGGCGCCTCGGGCCCCGACCTGCTCGCCGAGGTCGCCCGCCGGGTCACCGAGTCGGGCCACGCCATCGGCAACGTCTCCATCCAGGTCATCGGCGTCCGCCCCAAGATCAGCAAGCGCCGCGCCGAAGCCGAGAAGGTCCTCTCCGAAGCCCTCGGCGGCGCCCCCGTCAGCCTCTCCGCCACCACCACCGACGGCCTGGGCCTCACCGGCCGAGCCGAGGGCCTGGCCGCCATAGCCACCTGCCTCGTCTGGCAAAGCTGACCCGAAACCGACGTGTTCACCCTGGCGGGGGCTTGGCGGCCTTAGTCGTCCGGTGGGGTGGGGGAGCTTCGGTAGGAGCCGGAGGGTGGGTCCCAGTTCCAGATGGGGAGGTCGCTGCGGTCGCCGGCGTCGCGGCCGGGGGTCGAGGTCTCCTCGGACTCCTCTTCCGGAGGCTGGTCCAGGTGAGGCGGCATGATGATGTCCGGCTGGGTGGTGGCGGCCTTCTGGGCGGACGGGCTGGGCGCCGGGGCGTCCGGCGCCCGCGCCACCTCGACGTCGGTGGGCAGGAGCGGTGGCGGGCCTGGCTCGGGTGGCGCCGGGTCCTCGGTGCCCGGATGTGTCGTCTCGGGCTCGGAGGCCACGGTCCGCGGCTCGGGCGGGGTGCGGAAGTGCTTGATCATGCGGTACCAGAGCCAGATGGCGATCAGCAGCATGACGTGCGGGGCCACCGCGACGCCCACCCGTACGGGAGTGCGGGGCAGCGAGTCGTACCCCCATACGGCGTGCTGGACGGCGATGGCGGCCGTGCCCGTCAGCAGGATCAGCAGCAGAGCGCCCCGGATCCAGCGGGACCACCAGGGAGCGTCCCGGGCGACGATGAGGGACAGGACCACGATCACGACGAGCGCGTCCGCCATGACCGGGTACGCGGCGGCACAGCGCTCCCCGGCCCTGCCCGCTATCGCGAAGTCGCGCAGCAGGTCGTAGGTGAGGGTGAACGCCCCACCGGCGAGCACCGCGAGGGCCAGGCCGCCCGCCACGGTGAGCAGCCGGCGCGCGTACCGGGGCGCGGAGCGCGATTCGGGCAGGACGGGGGGATCAGCGGGCATGCGAACTCGTTTCCGGGGGCGGCCGTACCGGGGTCAAGTGGAGGGTAGCCAGCCGTCGCGGCGGATAGCAGCGACTTCCGGCCGATCTTCGCGGTCCGCTTGCGGCTCGGGGTGGGTCGTACGGTATTGAGGGAGGGACAGTGCCGTCGGTCACCAACAAGAGTCGGGTAGTCACTCCTCCATGTCCTTTCCCCCCTCGATCCTGGAACGGGCCGTTGAACGCAAGCTCGGTGAGCCCGTTCGGGCGTTCGACGGCCGCGCGTCCCTCTGGCGGGCGCTCACGTGGACGGGCCTGTTCGGCCTCGCCGGGCTGGTGCTGGTCCCCACGGCGGTGACGGCCATGGTGGTCGGGCGGGCCGGCGTGGGGTCGGTGGCCGTGCTGGGCGTGGCGGCCCAGGCGGTGGCGGTGCCGTGGCTCGCCCGGAAGGGCCTGATCCTCGCCGGGCCGGCGGACCTGCGCGCCCGCAACAAGACCGTCTACCTGTTCGCTTGCGGGCTCATCCTGAGGGCCGGGGGCGAGCGGCCCGCCTACAGGTGGGAGGACCTGGCCTCCGTCACGGTCTCCGGGGTACGGGACGGGGCGCAGGGCCCGACCCGGTACCGGTTCGCCGTCTCCGCCGCCGACGGGCGGGAGATCGTGTTCGGGCCGGAGCTGCCCGGCGTCCGCGCTCTGGGGGAGCGGGTCGCGGCGGAGGTGACCGGGCGGGTGCTGCCCGACCGGCTCGCGCGGGTACGGGCGGGCGAGTCGGTGCGGATGGGGCCGTTCACGCTCGGGCCGGACGGGGTCGAGAAGGAGGGCGAGCGGCTCTCCTGGGCGGACGTGGTGAAGGTCGGTGTCGACAACGGCGTGGTGTACGTCGGGACACGCGACGAGGCCCACCGCCTGTCGGCGATCGCGTCCCGGATGCCGAACGCGATCGCCTTCGTCCAGGTGTGCAGGACGCTCGCCGACGACGAGGGAGCCGTGTCGCGCAACTGATGTCCGGCGCGAAGGCGGCGAGCGCTCCGGGGAATCCAATAGCCTGGACGCGTGAGCCTGCGCCTTTATGACACGAGCACCCGTACGGTCCGCGCGTTCGAGCCCTTGGAAGAGGGCCGCGTGGGGTTGTACGTCTGTGGTGCCACGCCGCAGGCCGCGCCGCACATCGGGCACCTGCGCTCGGGCGTGATCTACGACGTGGTGGTGCGGTGGCTGCGCCGGTCCGGCTACGCGGTGACCTTCGCGCGCAACATCACCGACATCGACGACAAGATCATCGCGACGGCGGCGGAGCGGGGCGAGCCGTGGTTCGCGGTGGCCGAGGCCAACCAGCGGCTGTTCGCCCGGGGCTACGAGCTGCTGGGCAACCTGCCGCCGACGGTCGAGCCGCGCGCCACCGGGCACATCCCGGAGATGATCGCGCTGATCCGGCGGCTGATCGAGCGCGGGCACGCGTACCCGTCGGGCGGCGACGTGTACTTCGACGTCCGGTCCTGGGTGGGGGAGGACGGCGTGCTGCCGCTGTCCCAGCAGCGGCTGGAGAACATGCGCTCGGCCGGTGACACCCCGAACGAGGATCTGAAGCGCGACCCGATCGACTTCGCGCTGTGGAAGGGCGCCAAGCCGGGCGAGCCGTCCTGGGAGACGCCGTGGGGCGAGGGGCGGCCGGGCTGGCACCTGGAGTGCTCGGCGATGGCGACGAAGTACCTGGGGCCCACGTTCGACATCCACGGCGGCGGGATGGACCTGATCTTCCCGCACCACGAGAACGAGATCGCGCAGTCGCGCGCCGCCGGTGACGGGTTCGCCCGGTACTGGATGCACAACGGGCTCCTCACGGTGGACGGCGTGAAGATGAGCAAGTCGGTCGGGAACGTGGTGACGCTGCCCGACCTGCTGGACAGGGCCCGTCCCGTGGAGATCCGGTACTACCTGGTCGCCGTGCACTACCGGTCGTTGATGGACTACACGGACGCGGCGCTGGCCGAGGCCGCGTCGGCGTACCAGCGCATCGAGGGCTTCGTGACCCGCGCCGCCGAGGTGGCCGGGACGGTGCCCGAGGCGGAGGACCTGCCGGAGGGCTTCACCGCCGCCATGGACGACGATCTGGGGGTGCCGCAGGCGCTCGCGGTCGTTCACGAGGTGGTGCGTGAGGGCAACAACGCGCTGGCGTCCGGCGACCTCGACCAGGTGCGGTCGCGGCTGGCCTCGGTACGGGCGATGACCGGGACGCTCGGGCTGGACCCGCTGTCGGAGCAGTGGTCCCAGTCCGGTGACGGAGACCTGCGTTCCGTGGTGGACGCGCTGGTCGCGGTGGCGCTGGAACAGCGGCAGGCGGCTCGGGCACGCAAGGACTACGCCGCCGCCGACGCCATCCGCGACAGCCTGTCCGAGGCCGGGATCGTCGTCGAGGACACTCCCAACGGCCCCCGCTGGGAACTGAAGCGCGCCTGATCCGACGATACGAGAACGCGAGGCTTACCGAAGATGGCCAAAGGCAAGGGGAGGGGTCCCACTCCCAAAGCGGAGGACCGGCACTGGCATGCCAAACGGCAGCGTGCCCGCGCGGCGAAGAGCGCCAAGCGGACCGGCACCCCGACCTTGGGGCCGGGCGGCCGTGGCAAGGCGCCGGTTGGGCAGCCCGCACGGCAGGGCCGTCCGGCGGGGGCGCGCCGCGCGACCGGGGAGACGCCGGAGCTGGTGACGGGCCGCAACCCGGTGGTCGAGGCGCTGCGGGCCGGGGTGCCCGGCAGCGCGCTGTACGTGACGTCCGGTGGCGACGACCGGGTCAGGGAGTCCATCAAGCTCGCGACCGACCGGGGCGTCCCGCTGCTGGAGACCGGCAAGCACGAGCTGGACCGGCTCACCGACGGCGCCGTGCACCAGGGCATCGCGTTGCAGGTCCGCCCGTACCGGTACGCCCATCCCGACGACCTGCTCAAGGGCGCGGCACCGCTGATCGTCGCGGTGGACGGGATCACCGACCCGCGCAACCTGGGCGCGATCGTGCGGTCCGCCGCCGCGTTCGGCGCGGCCGGGGTGGTGGTGCCGGAACGGCGTGCCGCGGGGGTGACCGCGGGGACGTGGAAGGCGTCGGCGGGCACACTGGCGTCCGTGCCGGTCGCGCAGGCCACCAACCTGACGCGGCAGCTCAAGGCGTACCAGAAGGCGGGCTGTTTCGTCGCCGGGCTGGACGCCCGCGGCGGTGTCACCGTCGCCGACCTGGAGCTGGCGTCGGGGCCCTTCGTGCTGGTCGTCGGCTCGGAGGGCAAGGGGCTCGGGCGGCTGGTCGCCGAGACCTGCGACCTGCTCGCCACGATCCCGATGCCGGGCACGGCCGAGTCCCTCAACGCGGGCGTCGCCGCGGGCATCGCCCTGTACGAGATCGCCCGCCGCCGGGGCGCCTGACCGTCCCGGCGTGCCGGTTCAGCCGAGCCGGACGCCGAAGAGGACGGGGGAGGTGGGCTGTGGCGATCCGCCCTGCGGCTCGATCGTGACGCCGATCTGCCGCGCGTCCCCGACACCGGACGCGATCAGCGTGCGCGTCCCGTCGCCGGAGCCGGGTTCCAGCGTCCCGGCGGAACGGGGCGCGCCGGTGCCCATGTACCAGAACTGGTAGGTCCGGGACCCGGGAAGGGGCCGCAGCCGTTCCGTCGTGATCAGCGCCCTGTCCAGGGATCGCGAGGTCACGACGGACGTGGCGCCGGTGGCGTCGGACCGTGCCGCGGCGCGCCGGGCGTCCGGCGCCGTCAGGATCGCGGTGATCTCCCGGTTGAGCGCGGTCGTCCGCTGGGCGTCGCGCCGCGCGTCCACCGCGACCCCGCCGGCGACCAGCGCCGCGACCAGGCACACGGCGGCGACCAGGAGGCCGGGGCCGGGTAGCCGCGGGACGCGGCGGCGGGACTGCGCGGTGCGCGGCGGTTCCTGCCGGGTGTGCTCGATCTCCGCGAACACCTTGGCGCGCAGGGACGGCGGGGCGGGCCGGTCGCCGGCCAGCGCCAGCCGCGCGACGGTCTCCCGCAGCTCCCGCAGTTCCTCGGCGCAGTCGGGGCAGCGCGCGAGATGGCGTTCGAAGCGGCGGCGTTCCAGGTCGTTCAGGGAGTGCAGGGCGTACGCCCCGGCCAGGGTGTGCGCCTCGTTCATCGGTCGGCTCATCGGTCCGCCCCCAGGCAGTCGCGCAGCCGGATCAGACCGTCCCGCATACGGGTCTTCACCGTCGCCAGGTTGACGTTCAGCAGCGCCGACACCTCACGGTAGGTGTAGCCGCCGTAGTACGCCAGGGTGATCGACTCGCGTTGCAGTTCGGTGAGGTCGCCGAGGCAGTGGCGTACCTGCTGCTGTTCGAGGCGCGCGTGGACCCGCTCGGCCACCTCGTCGTACTCGCGCTGCGACAGGGTGACCCTCACCTCCCGGTTCTTGCCCGCCTGCGCGGACCGTACCCGGTCGACGGCGCGCCGGTGCGCCAGCGTCATCGCCCAGGAGAAGGCGCTGCCGCGCTCGGGCCGGTAGTGGGACGCCTTGCGCCACAGCTCCACCAGCACTTCCTGCGCGACCTCCTCCGACTGGGCGGGATCGCGGACGATCCTCAGCACCAGCCCGTAGACGGGCCCCGACAGCCGGTCGTAGACCTGCTCGAAGGCCCTCTGGTCGCCCCTCGCGACGCGGCCGAACAACTCCCCCAGGTCGTCGCGCGCCGCCTGCCCGTCGGCGGGCCGCCGCTGCTCGGTGGACTGCCATGCGCGGGGGGTACGCGGGTCGTCGGTCTCCACATCGCTGATTCGTCGCGGACGGCGCCGCGGTTTGCCGTTTCCCTCCGCGGATTTCGGACGGCCGCCGGAAGGCCGGTCACCCCCGGGGTAAGGCCCTGGTGGCGGGGTAGTGCCGAGCCGGAGGAGGCGGGGGCGGTATGGGCATGACGAAGGCCGGGGAGATCAGCGATGTCGTCGCCGGTTACGACGGTTCGGAGGCCAGCGGCCGGGCGCTGGACTGGGCGGCCGCCGAGGCGCGGGCGCGCGGGGCCTCGATGACCGTGGTCTACGTGTGGGAGTTCGACTTCGGGGCGTCGATGGGGATGCCTGCCCTCGATCCGGAGGGCCTGGCCGAGCGGACGCTGGAGGCCGGGATGGAACGCGTCCGGCGGGCGGCCCCGGGACTGGAGGCGCGTCCCCTGCTGGAGCGGGGCTCGGCGGGTGCGAGTCTCGTCGAGATCAGCCGTCGGGCCGACCTGATGGTGGTGGGCTCGCGGGGACGGGGCGGCTTCGCGGGGCTCGTGCTGGGTTCGGTCGGCGCGCAACTGGCCGCGCACGCCAGATGCCCGGTGGTGGTGGTCCGGGGCGAGGGGCGGCCCGCGCCCGAGGGGACGGGGACGGTGGTGGTCGGCGTGGACGGTTCCCCGGCCTCCCGCGCGGCGGTGGAGCTGGCGTTCGGCGAGGCGGACGTGCACAGGGTCCCGCTGCGGGCGGTCGTCGCCTGGACCCCCGAGGTGGACGTCCGGCAGCTACCGCTGGTGGACGAGGAGGTCATGCGCGAGGCCGCGGAGAGACGGCTCGACCGCCTGCTGGCACCCGTGCGCGAACGCCATCCCCAGGTGGACGTCCAATGCCGCGTGGTGCCGGGGCCGCCGCGCGAGGTGCTGATGGAGGCCTCGGACGGCGCCCGCCTGCTGGTGGTCGGGGCGCGCGGGACGGGCGGCATCCGCGGGTTGCTGCTCGGGTCGGTGAGCGACGCGCTGGTGCATCACGCGCCCTGCCCGGTGGCCGTTGCCCGCGCCGAAGGCGACACCGGCGCGTAGGGACGTCCGCCGCTCAGTCCGGGGGGATTCTGGGACGGCGGTGCCAGACATGCTCGGCGCCGTGCGGGCGGATCGCCGTCAGTGCCTGATCAAGGGAATCGCGTAGGGGGCCGCTCGTGTCGATGGTGGTGGCCTCCGGCCAGGGATCCGCGGTGGCGGCCATGGCCTCGGCGATGCTCGCGTCGGCGTCGGACGGGCTGGGGGCGCGGTCGCGGAGGCGTCCGGCGGTGACCTGCTCGTCCGCCATGCACCGCAGGGGGTGCAGCTCGGCGCACGCCCGGTGCCCGACCTCGCCGATCAGGTCGCGGTTGCGCCGGGACGTCCAGGAGGCGTCCAGCACCACCGTTTCGCCGAGGCCGAGGAGCCGCTCGGCTCGCCGGGCCAGCTCGGTATAGGTACGGCGGTCCCACTCGGGCGTGTAGATGCCCTCGCCGTATGGCGCGGCGGCCGAGTCGCCCGGGGACAGGCCGGCCAGTTCCTTGCGGACGCGGTCGCTGCTGAGCAGCGTGCATCCGAGCCGGTCGGCGATGGCACCGGCCAGGGTCGTCTTGCCGGTGCCGGGAAGCCCGCCGACCAGGATGAGCCCGACGGCGCCGGCGCGCAGGTGGCGCAGGGCCATGCCCGTGAGCGTCCCGGCCTCGGCGGCGGCGTCTTCGTCGCCCTGGTCATGGCGCAGGCAGGCGACCTTGGCGCGAACGAAGGCCCGGTACGCGACATAGTGGTGGCGCAGCGAGGGCGGCGCGGGGTCGGCGGCGAACTCGGAGTACCAGCCGATGAACCGTTCGGCCAGGCCGGGGTGGCCGAGCCGTTCCAGGTCCATGGCCAGGAACGCGGCGTCGTCCACTCCGTCCAGGTAGCGCAGCCGGTCGTCGAATTCCAGGCAGTCCAGGACGCGGGGGCCGTCGTCCAGAGCGTAGATGTCCCCGGCCAGCAGGTCGCCGTGGCCGTCCACGACCCGGCCCTCGTCGATGCGCCCCGACAGCAGCGGTTCGCGTCCGGCCAGGAAGTCCAGGGCGCGGCGGCGGATCTCCTCGGCCTCACCGGCGTCGATCACACGGCCGTGGAAGGGGCCGACCTGCTCGAAGCTCTGCGTCCAGCGCTCCCTGAGGGCGTCGCGGGTGCCCTCGGCGGAGATCTCGGGTCCTCGGGGGGCGCGGGCATGCCAGGACGCCAGCGTGCGCGCGACGGCGCGCAGGGCCTCGTCGACGGGCGCCCCGGCCCGCACCAGATCGGAGAGCCGCCGGTCCGCGGGCATCCGCCGCATCATCAGCAGGTGATCGCAGGGCTTGCCCTCGGGGTCGTGGACATCGAGCACCCCCAGGTAGACATCGGGGGCGAAACGCTTGTTGAGCCGGGACTCCTGGTGCAGCGCGCGCTCGCGCGCCTCCCGGGTGGTGAAGTCCAGGAAGCCCAGATCGACCGGTTTCTTGAGCTTGTAGGCGCGGTCGCCGACGAAGAACACCACCCCGATATGGGTCTCGCTGATCGCCGCGCCGCCCCCGCCGATGGAGGTCACCGTCATCACGTCCCGGAACCGTCGGTCATCGGACCCTGGGCGCTCCAGGTCCTCGCTGTCCTCGTACCCACAGTCCCGGCGATGTCGCGGCCGGACCGGCGGCTACTCCTTGGGTCCTTGGCCCGGCTTTTCGGGCTTTCCCGGCTTCGGCTTCTTCTCCTTGCCCGGCTTCTTGTCCTTCTTGGACCCCTCCGGTCCTTTCTGCGAAGGGTCGCCGGGCTTCTTCCCCTGGTCCTCGCGGTTCAGGAGCTTGGCGCAGTAACTCTTGACCTTGCCGGGTGTGCCCGCTGCCGCGATCAACGGAGCGAACGCCGGGTCGGAGACGTGCCGACCCGGCTTGCCGGGGGCCAGGAAGGTCCGGCACAGCTCGGCCTGCGACGACGGGACCGGCGCTCCCCGCTCCGGAGTCATGGGGGACGGAGTGCGGCGCGGCTGCCCGGGACCGGAAGCGGTGGTGCTGGACGTGGCGGAGGCCGAGGGGCGCGAGGGCGACAGCCGCTCCAGAGCGGGAAGGTTGCCGGTGCCCGTGGCCAGGGCGGCGCCACCGGCCGCCGTCGCGCCGAGCACCAGCGCGGCGATGGCCTTGGCGGTGGCGATCTTCAGCAGGGCACGGCGCACCGTCCGCCCCCGGCCGGGCCGGTGTCCCGCGGTGAGCCGGGCCTGGCGGAAGGCGGCCACGGCCGCGTCCTCACCACCGAGCTCGTCACCGCGGGCCGGTGCCGCCGCGGCGGCGAGCACGCCCGCGACCGGATGCGCGGCCACCTCCGGATCGCGCCAGACGCCCGCCAGCAGGTCCTCGGCGGCGGCCCTGCCGAGCCGCCGATGGCTGCGCCGGTCGCGGCGATCGTGGTGGTCGAAGCTCATCAGCGGCTCACCACATGCCTTTCAGCATCGCGTACACCGGCCGTGTCACCGTGCTCTCCGCCCTACCGTCCGCTCCGCCGGGACCGGCGGGCGGCGGCTCCAGGCTCCTCCGGCGGGACGGCCGCCTGATCCAGGCGGTCGGCCAGGTGCCGCAGCCCCTGGAGGGCCACCGCCTGGACGGCGCCCGCGCTCCCGCCCATGACCATGGCCGCCTGCGCGTTGTCCAGGCCCATGACCGTACGGAGCATCACCGCCTCCGCCTCGTCGCCCGGCAGGGAGGCGATCAGGGCGATCGCGGCGTCGGTGGACGGCGGCTCGCCCGCCGGATCGTGATCATGGCGCCGGGCCCGTCCCGGCCGCTCCTCGATCACCTCGGCCGGCGAACGCCCGCCCAGGTGATCGATGGCGCGGCCGCGTCCGATCACCGAGACCCAGCCCAGGAAGCGCTGGAAATCGCCGTGGAAGCCGGGCAGGCCGGCCGCGACCTCCCGCCAGGTCCGCGCCGCCACCGGGGCGGCGTCGTCGCCGACCAGAACCCGCAGGTAACGCAGCAGCCGTGGCTGAACGGCCCGGTACAGCCTGCGGAACGCGTCCTGGTCGCCGCATCGCGCGGCCCGCAGGGCCGACGACAGACGTTCGTCGATGCCGGCACCTGAGCTCGCCCGCTCTCCTGGGACCATCAGACCCTTCGCCCACGCTCCTTGTGCTGCGTCCATGATGCGACGTCGATCACGCGCAGGTGTGCGAATCCGCACACTCCGCACAAGGTCGGAACCTCACCCCCATCACGGACGGTGAGCATGGACTCGTCAGGAATCAAGAAGTGCTGGTCACGGGGCCGCGGGTAGCGTGACGGCATGGAACTCACCGTGCACACCACCGTTCTTCCGCATGACGACCCGGACGCCTCCCTGGCCTTCTACCGGGACGTCCTCGGATTCGAGGTCCGCAGCGACGTCGGGAAGGGCGCGATGCGCTGGATCACGGTCGGCCCGGCCGGGCGTGGCGGCACGTCCATCCTGCTGGCGCCGCCGGCCGCCGACCCGGGGATCACCGACGACGAACGCCGCACCATCGCCGAGATGATGGCCAAGGGCACCTACGGGTGGATCCTGCTGGCCACCCCGGACCTCGCCGGGACGTTCGAGAAGGTGCAGGCCGGGGGCGCCGAGGTCGTCCAGGAACCGATGGAGCAGCCCTACGGCGTTCGCGACTGCGCCTTCCGCGACCCCGCGGGCAACCTCATCCGCATTCAGGAGGCGCGCTGAGCGAGAATTCCACGATCCGGTCGTGGTGGTCGGCCGATAGGTTCGATGTGTTATTCGGATGACGACGGGCAAAGCGTGGCCTATCGTTCCGTACGGGTCGCCCCGACGGGTCCAGGAGCGAGTGGCCTTCCGGAAACCGTGCACTCGGAACAGTCATCCACTGATAACTGGTTTCCCTTCCGAAAACTCGTCCTTCGCATCGGGCGCGGTACGGGGCGGCTCCTTCACAGCCCTTCATGGAGACCGTCATGGCTCGTACGCGCGACATCATCATCAAGTCCACCCACCGCGGCCTGCGGTACGAGGACGGCCGGCTGACCGACGTCCTGGAGGCGGGCCGTTACCGGATCCCCGAGCGGCGCCGCAGGAACACGCCCGTCGTCGAGATCGTGCTGGTGGACATGCGCGAACGGGAACTGCTGCTCAAGGGCCAGGAGATCCTGACCTCGGACAAGGTCGCCGTACGGGTCAGCATCATCACGCAGTACCGGGTCGTCGATCCCGCCGCCGCGCTGGAGAAGGTGGAGTCCTACACCGACCGCCTTTACAGCGACGTGCAGCTCGCCGCCCGCCGTTCGCTGGCGTCCATGACGCTGGAAGGCATTCTCACCAACCGCAACCAGCTCAGCGAGGACATTCTCGGTGACGTCCAGGACGCGGCGTCCGGATACGGCATCGCCATTCTGCGCGCCGACGTCAAGGACCTGGTGTTCCCCGGCAACCTCCAGGAGATCATGAACCGGGTGCTGGCCGCCGAGCGGCTCAGCGAGGCGCAGCTCGTCGAGGCCAGGACCAAGGCCGAACGGGAACTGATCGAGGCCCGGTCGAAGGCCGAGACCGAACGCGTCTCCGCCCTCGCCACCCGCGAGGCCGAGCAGATCAAGGCGGAGAGCCACGCCCGGACCCAGCGGTTGAAGGCCGAGGCGGACGCCGAGGCCCTGCGCCTGCACGCCGACGCGGCCACCGCCTACTCCGAGCACCCGGTGCTGCTGCGCGTACGCGAGCTGGAAACGCTGGCGCGCCTGGCCACCAACGCCGCGGCCCGCCTCTACATCGGCTTCGACAAGCACACCGAACTCCGCGCGGAATGACCGCCCATTCTCCCTGCCAGAGGGTCAGATCGAACCTTGGAATTCCGTGATCCTGACCAATTCCGGTCTGGAACTCCCTGACTTCAATCAGGCCCACCAGGCCGGATTCGGTGATGACGCACATGGAGCGCCCTGCGGTCACCGACTCCAAGTCCAGCCACGTGGACCGGCCCGTCCGCTTCTGACACACCTGGTACCCACCGCGAACGTCCTTTCCGGCAGCACGCTCCGACCTGGGTGCCGGCCGAACGTCCATCGTTCTCCCTGGGGCGGTGCCCAGAGCGGCGAGGCGGGAAAGCCAGGACCGAGGGCGCTCTGCTACCAGGGGCACAGGGGGGACGCTTCCTCGGTCTCGCGGTGGCCCTGACCTGGAGCCCCCGGCCGGGTTCGAACCGGCGACCTGCCGCTTACAAGGCGGCTGCTCTGGCCAGCTGAGCTACAGGGGCGTGCCGGCTTCGGCGCCGACGGGCACACAATACCGGCGCCGCGGGGCGGACGCTGCGTGAATTACCGGGGGTCGGCGGGGTGGCGGGGGAGGTGCGGGCCGGGGTGTCCCGAGGCCGCCCGATTGTGCCGAGTGAGCCGGGCGGCGGCATCGCCGCGTGGCACAATGTTGCCTTCCTGCCCATGGCGTTTCCCGTGGCGCCGCGCCGGCGGGATGAGGGCTGGGCTCCCGGGGCCGGGTGTTCGCGCGGAACCGGGGTGGCGATCCGGGCGGGCCGACGGCCGGAGGAGGTGCGGGTGGCGTGTCGCGAGCTGGCCGTCGCGGGCGGGCCCTGGCCGTCAGGTTCGGGGCGGCGGTCCTGGCGCTGACCCTCGTTCCGGGCGGGGGCGCCGGTCTTCTGTGGGAACCGGAACGTGCCGCCGCCGAGCCCGTCGACCAGATCAGGGCCCGGCAGTGGCATCTCGACGCGATGCGGATCCCCCGGGCATGGCGGACGTCCAAGGGGGAGGGCGTCACGGTCGCCGTGCTGGACACCGGTGTCGACCGCCGCCATCCCGACCTGGTGGGTCGGGTCACGACCGGGCCGGACCTCACCGGCGGGACGCGCAGCCCGGGCGGCAAGTACTGGGGCCTGCACGGGACGTCGATGGCCAGCATCATCGCGGGCCATGGCAACGGCCCCGGCCGGCAGCGCGGCGTGATCGGCGTCGCCCCGTCCAGCAGGATCCTCTCGATCAGGGTGACGTGGGAGAACGACGACCCGCAGCGGCGGAACGGCGGCGAGGGCAACCGGAACAGGGACGCGGTGGCGCAGGGCATCCGGTACGCCGCCGACCACGGCGCCGACATCATCAACATGTCGCTCGGCGGCGGGCGGCTGTTCTACGACGGGAACTCCACCGAGGAGAGCGCGGTCCGGTACGCGCTCGGCAAGGGCGTGGTGCTGATCGCCTCGGCCGGCAACGACGGCGCCGGGCCGAACCGCAACAACTTCCCGGCCGCGTACCGAGGGGTGATCGCCGTCGGCGCCCTGGACCGGCGGCTCCAGCTCTGGAAGGACAGCAACCGCCGTCCCTACGTGGCCGTGTGCGCCCCGGGCGTGGAGATCGTCAGCGCCGACTCCAGCAGCGGGTACGTGATCGGTACGGGGACCAGCCCGTCCTCGGCCATCGTCGCCGGGGTCGCCGCGCTGATCCGGTCGCGTTATCCGAAGCTGTCGCCGGACGAGGTGCGGGAGGCTTTGGTGAAGGGCACCGTCCCCGACCGTCCGACCGGCTCGTCCACCTGCACGGGCCCGCTGGACGCGGTGCGGGCGCTGTCGGCCGCCGCGCGGATCGACCGGACCGAGGGCGGCGCCGAGGACCGGCCGCGCGGCCCGAGCCCCGCGCCCGTCACCTACGAGGAGAGCGCGGGGAGCCGTAAGGGCCTGCTGCTCGCCGCCGTGCTGGGCGGCGGTGGCCTCATCGTCGGCGTCGCCGTCCTGCTGAGCCTGCGCCGCCGCCCGCCACCGGACGATGAGCCGGACGACTTCGCCGAGGTCGAGGACTACGGGCTCGGCGCGCACCGCATGCCGCGACCGCAGCCCGCCCTCGCCGCGCACGACGTCGGTCGCGAGACGTACACCGCCCCCGCCGGCGCACCGGTCTGGCAGAGCAACGAGGTGTACGCGCCGCCGCCGTCCATGCAGCCGGAACGTCCGGGAAGCCGGTCCGGCGACGCCTCGGCGGGAGAGGGCGTGAGCGTGCCTCCGATCCCCAGCGAGCTTCGCCCTTCGTTGCCCTACGGCGGTACGCGTCAAGGCGAGTTCCCGGGCATGGGAGACGACGCGTGGGACCGGTTCCGCCGCGATGCCCTCGAAGAAGCCTCCCTGCCGTCCATGCCCCAGGGGGAGCAGAGACCAGGGGAGCCGTCAACGCTTCAGAACGGCTTCACGCCGCCCGTACGCCATGTGGACGAGCTGCCCGGCAAAGCGTTCCCCGCGGCGCCCCCGGTCGACCACGATCCGCCGGACCGGTCCGTTCCGCCGGACGACGACTGGCGGGGCCTGCCGAAGCGGAGCCGCCGCCGGGCGGGCGGGGACGAGTCGCTGCCGCCCTGGTGGTGACCGCGCCGGACGCCGCCTCGCCCCGCGCTACTCCATCGGGCGTACTCGGGGTGTCTCCGGCCGGACGATGACGGTGCCCCGACCCGTCGCCGAGCATCGACTCATCCGCTGAAAGAGGAGGTCGATGACCATGGTGATGACGCCGGCGGCCGGGTTCCACCCCGGTCCGTGGCACGACGGCGGCCCGTACGACGCGCCCGCCTTCTGGCCGGTGTTCCCGATCACCTTCGGGCTGTTCTGGGTGGCCGTGGCGGTGGGCGTGTTCTACCTGCTGCGGCGCCGGATGATGACGGACGCGGCGGCGACGGCGGCCACCTCGTCCCCGATGAGCAGGGCGCGCGCGGTGCTCGCCGAGCGGTTCGCCCACGGCGAGATCGACGAGGACGAGTACCACACCAGGATGGCGGCCCTGCGCGACGACGCATGACGTCGCGGCGCACATCGCGAAGGCACCGGCGGCGCCGGCCGTGCGCTCACTCCGGGACGGTCGGCGCCGTCGCCGTCAGTCGGCCTGGGCCGCCTTGAAGATCTTGTCCACGCCGTCCGGGTCCATCGGGGCGCGGATGGCCGCCTCGGCGAAGCGGGTGAGCAGCCGGGCGAACTCGGAGCGTTCGGTGGGCGTCCAGTCGGACATGAGCTCGTCCAGGTAGGCGCGCCGGAACCGGTCGGCGACCTGCTTGACGCGGACCCCGCGGTCCGTCAGTTGCAGGTTGGCGCGGCGCGCGTCCACGGGGGACGGGCGCCGCGACACCAGGCCCGCGTCGATGGCGTGGCCGACCAGCCGGCTCGCGGTCGAGGGGTCGATCTCCAGGCGTTCCGCCACCGCGCCCACGGTGACCTCCGCGCCCTCCTCCGCGGCGGTGGCCGCCGTGGAGAGGCCGGCGACGGCGTGCACCACCATCAGGTTGGACCACTGCAGAGGGCGGGCGCCGGGACCGGCGGACGTCTGCGCCCGGATCCGCTTCATCAGGTCGGGCTTGGCCCAGATCCGGCGGAGGTGGAACAGCGCCAGCGACACCTCGGACAGCACCGGGTCCGGCAGCTCGCCCGAAGGGTCGGCGAACTCCGCGGGCGTCGCCTGCGCCGCATCGTTCGCCCTGGTCTCCCTGGTGTTGTTCATGATCTCCCGTCCGCCTCGGGGCCCCGAAGAGCAGGGGTTCGCACCCTGACGCATGTACCCTGCATGTGTCCAACGGCGAGCGTCCCCGAGGGGTTCCCGTACCGTTCATACGGAACGTCACGAGGCCCCGCGGCGCCGTTCCAGGACGCCCCGGGGCGCCCTCGCCCGTTCCTCGGGAACCTCCGGAAGATGTCGTCCGGTACGCGTAGCATGGCACCGCCCGAACCCGGACGACCCGGGATCATGACCCCAGAGGGGACTTCATGCGACAGGCATCCGCCCACGGTGACGGTCCCCGACAGGACGGAAGCATGGACGATGGCACAGCCAAGGACATGACCGCCGAAGCGGCCATGGAACCGGTGACCGAGGGTCTGGACGACGAGCGAGCCTTCCCGGCCGACCTGCTGTCCGAGCGCGATCGTCAGATCCTCGCCTTCGAGCGTCGCTGGTGGAAGTACGCCGGTGCGAAGGAGCAGGCCATCCGCGAGCTGTTCGACATGTCGGCCACGCGGTACTACCAGCTCCTCAACATCCTGATCGACAGGCCCGAGGCGCTCGCGCACGACCCGATGCTGGTGAAGCGCCTGCGCCGGATGCGGACGCAGCGGCAGCGGCAGCGCGCCGCGCGCCGTCTCGGCATCCGCCCCTGACGTGGCCGACACTGGTCACGTGAGCCTTTCCCGTTCTCACCCTTCTCCGCACTCTCCGTCGTTGACGGCCGCCGGCGCCGCCGGCCTCGACGCACTCCGCCGCGATCCCTCCGCCGCCGTGCTCGGCTTCGACTTCGACGGCACGCTCGCGCCCATCGTGGACGACCCCGCGGCCGCGCGCGCCCATCCCGGGGCGGCGCCCGCGCTGGCGCGCCTGGCTCCGAGGGTGCGCGCGCTGGTGATCGTGACCGGCCGTCCCGCCGGGGTGGCCGTGGAGTACGGCGGTTTCGAGGGCATCGACGGGCTTGTGGTGCTGGGCCAGTACGGCCTGGAGCGCTGGGAGTCCGGCGAGCTGACCGTGCCGGAGCCGCCGCCCGGTGTGGCCGAGGCCCGTGCCGCGCTGCCCGGGATCCTGGAGGCGGCCGGCGCGCCCGCCGAGGTCTCCGTCGAGGACAAGGGGCAGGCGGTGGCCGTCCACACCCGGCGGGCACCCGAGCCGCAGGCCGTGTTCGAGCGGCTACGCGGCCCGCTGGCCGAGCTCGCCGAGCGCACCGGGCTGGTGCTGGAACCGGGACGCTTCGTCCTGGAAGTGCGTCCGCCCGGCATGGACAAGGGCCAGGCGCTGCGCGGCTTCATCGACACCGCCGTCCCCGGCGGCGCGCTCCCGTCGGCGGTGCTGTTCGCCGGGGACGACCTCGGCGACCTGGCCGCGTACGACGCGATCGACGCGCTGCGGGCCGAGGGCGTCCCGGGGATCAAGCTGTGCAGCGGCTCGGCCGAGGTGACCGCGCTCGCCGAGCGTGCCGACCTCGTCGTCGACGGCCCCGCGGGCGTCGTGGAGTTCCTGAACGGCCTGCTGCCCGACTGAACAGGCCCCTGACCGGTGAGGGGACGTCGTTCCCTCACCGCTGCCGGGGCCGGCGCATTGTACGGATGGCACAAAGTTAGCCCAGTGTGACGGGGGTAATTGTGCTATTTCGATGGTGCATGTGGTAATGACGTGCGCGCCGCGCGAGACTGTGCGCTGTCGGGGGGAAGTGAGGGGAGCGCGAGGTGGACACGGATCATGGGCGGCCGCATCGGCCCGACGACCCTGATCTGCACGGCGTCCCGCCGCGGCGCCCGCCGCGCCGGCCGGAGCCGCCGGTGCGGGAACCGCGGCCGCTCGGGTCGCGCGAGACCAGCGGCATCCAGGTGCGCCTGGGGTCGCGCGACACCTATGACGAGGCGGCCGGGGCCGCCGTCGCGCAGCCGGGACCCCGCCGGCCTGGCCCGCGACACCAGGAACGTTCAGCATGGGAGCCACCGTCCCGGCGCATGCCGCGACGCCCGGACGCGAGGCGCCAGGGCCGGAAGAGGCGCGGCGGACTCGTCGCGACAGCGGTGGCGGCCGTCGCCGCCGTACTGGGCGGCGCGTTCTTCGTGCCGCCCCTTCTGGAAGGGGACGACGTCACGCCCGCGCCGCAGACCGCGGGCGGGTCGATCGGCGCGGCGGACGTGCCGCTGCCTCCCACCGGGACGCCGATCGACGTGGCCACGGCGGACGGGTCCAAGTACCGGCTCGCGACCGTGACCGCGGGCCTCGGCGACCGCGCGGGGGGTGCCCAGCAGTCCCCGCCCCCGCCCGGGACGACCTACGCCTACATCGACTACGTGCTGACCAACCCGTCGGGGCAGCGGTCCCTGCTGGACTTCCCCGGGGATGTCTTCATCCGGCGCGACCTGGTGGCGCGGCAGGCGCGCGGCCGGTGCGTGTGGCAGCCCGGCGTGCCGGAGACGATGTGCACGCCGCCGGTCAGGAGCGTGGTCGTCCGGCGGCTGGCCGGCGGTGGGCTGGAGCCGGGGGAGGGAGGCGACCGGTACCTGCCGCCCGGCTCGTCCTATCTCGTACGGGCGACGGCCGAGGTGCCGGTGAGCGAGTCGACGAAGCGCGCCGACCTGCGGCTGTACGTCTGGAAGCAGCTCTACATGGCCGACCAGCTCGCCAAGGAGGCGCCCTTCCCGCGCTGACGCCCGCGTGGGTGGCCGCCCTGTGAACGCCGTCCCCTGAACGCCGATGCGCCCGGAGCCGCCGTGGCTCCGGGCGCATCGCCTCGCGCGTTCACTCGGCTTCGGGGTCGTCGGCGAGGATGCCGTACAGCCGGCGCCTGGCGTCGTTGACGACGTCGAGGGCGCGGGCCTTCTGGCTCTCGCTGCCGACCGCCATGACCTGGTGCAGGGCCCCCATGAGCTGGCCGACGGCCTCGCGCCCGCGCAGCGCGTTCTCGCCCGCGGCCTCGGTGACCTCGTCCCAGGGGGCGGTCGCCTGCCCGGACGCCTCCTCGCGGCCGGTGTCGCTCAGCTCGAACAGCCGCTTGCCGGCCTCTTCGCGGCTGGTGACCTTGCCCTCGTCCTCAAGCATCTGGAGGGTCGGGTAGACCGAACCCGGGCTCGGCCGCCAGACACCGCCGGTGCGGTTGTCGAGTTCCTGGATCATCTCGTAGCCGTGCATGGGCCGCTCGGCGAGCAGCGCCAGCAGGGCCGCGCGGACGTTGCCGCGCCGGGTGCGCCGCCCGCGCCCGCCCCGTCCGCGTCCCCCGTGGGGGCCGAAGGGTCCGGGTCCGTGCCCCCAGGGGCCGAACGGCTCCCCGCGACGGTTACGGCGTGGCTCTTCGCTGAAGGGTGGATGGTGTCTCATCGCGTACGTCCTCTCCTATGATCGGTTGCGATGCATTAACGATATATCGTCAATCGCTCGCGATGCAACACCGAGCGTCGAGCAATTTATTCATGGAGTGATGAATTAAAGCGGGCGGATGTCCCTACGGGCATGCCGAACTGGGAAAACTCGGCCTCAGGCAGGCCGGTGAAGGCGGCTCAGGGAGCGGCCAGCTTGAGGTTGTCCAGGATGACCTTGGCGGCGTTCCGGTCGTTGTTCTCCTTGACCCGGATCCACGCCCCGAACGTGCCGCTGCTGTGCCGCAGCCCGATCTCGACGACCGTCGGGGTGCCGACCCGGCACCGGGTGAACCGGGTGATGGTGCCGGTCAGCGACTTGTCGGGCGAGGTGTAGTTCTCGGGGGTCCCCTTGGTGCACTGCGGGTGCCCGGTGGCGCTCGGCGGCGGGAGCTTCCCGTTCGCCACGTCGGTGGTCAGGCCGATGAAGACACCCGGGGTGGGTCCGTCGCCCAGGAAGTTGGCGACGCTCGGGGTGGCACGAAGCACCGGGCGCCGCTGCTGGTCGCTCAGCCCGACCGTGGTCGGCGCCCAGGTGGACTCCTGGCCGCGCGGCCAGACCTTCGGCACCGCCGTCCTGATCTTCCCGCTCGCGTCGGTCATCTGGACGAAGTCCGCCGGGACGGCGGGCTTCTTCGGCGGCGGTGGCGGATCGTCGCCGCCGCGCAGCAGCCCGATGCCGAGGAACAGCCCCCCGATGAGCACGAGGGCGATGACCGCCGCGCCGATGATCAGCGGGGTCCTGTTCCCGCCGCCGGACGTTCCGGGAGGGGCCTCGTGGCGTCCGCCGGGCCGCGACCCGGCTCCGCCGCCGGAGGGGATGAGCTTCTTGAGCCGTGCCAGGAGGCCCTCCGAGGGCGTTCCGGTGCCGCTCGACGGGGTCGAAGCGGAAGGTGACCCCTGGAAGGGAGCCCCCTGATAGGGAACCCCTTGGCCGGGCGGCCCTTGCATTGGCCCCTGCATCGGACCCTGCGGCGGACCCTGCGGCGGGCCCTGTAGCGGACCCTGCGGCGGGCCTTGCGGTGGACCCTGTGGTGCGCCTTGGGGCGGTCCTTGAGGGGGGCCTGGGGGAGGCCCCTGCGCGGCCCCCTGGAGAGGGAAGACGGCCGTCTTGCTCTCCGCGCTCACCCGCGGGGGTGGTGGCTCCTGCGAGGACGGCGGTCCGTACTGGCTCGGGTGGTCCACGACCGTCTGGGACCCGTCGTCGAGCACCGTCTGCGCGTGGTCCTGTCGCTGGTCCTGCCGCGCCTGGAACTGGGCGGTACGGATGTCGTCCTCCAAGCCTTGCGGAGGATCCTCCTGCGTCGAAGGCTCCGGCTCCACGGGGCGGGGAGGCGGCCCCTGCGAGTACTGGTAGTCCTGCCCCTGAACGGACGGGGGCGGACCGGGCCGGCCCTGCCCGCGGTCCATGGGCCCCGGCCCCTGCGCGTACGCCTGGGAGGGGTCGGCCGGATAGAACCGGTCCTGCACCGTCGGTTCGACCTCGGCGGGAGCGAGCACGTCCTGAGCGCCCGCGGCGGCACCGGCGGCGTGCCGCCCCGGCAGCGTGGTGGGACGCAGGGTCGCCAGCGCCTCGGCGAACGCCTCCGCGGTCGGCCAGCGCTTCTCCCGCTCCACCTCCATCGCGCGCAGCACGACCTGGTCGACCGCGGGCGAGACCCCTTCACGGATCATGCTCGGCGCCGTCCGCACGGGCGGCGCCCCCGGGGGACGGCCCGTGATCATGTGGTAGGTCAGGGCGCCGAGCCCGTACACGTCCGCCCGCACGTCGAGGCCGCCACCGAAACGGGCCTGCTCGGGCGACATGTAGCCGGGCGTGCCGACCGGCAGGGTGAACGCGCCGGAGGCGTGCGCCAGCGCCTTCGCCAGCCCGAGGTCGGCGATCAGCAGCCGCTCCCCGCCCTCCGGGGTGGACTGGAAGAGCACGTTGGACGGCTTGAGGTCGCGATGGATCACCCCGAGCCTGTTGATCACCTCGACGCCATACGCGATTTCCTCGGCGAGCGCAAGGGCCTCGGAGACCGGAAGTGGCCGTTCGCGCATCCGGTCGGCCAGCGTTCCGCGGTCGGCGTAGGACATGACGAAGTACGGCCGCCCGTCCGGCAGCTCGCCGATGTCGTGGACCCGCACCAGCCGCGCCGAGTCGGCCCGGCGCAGGATGCGTGCCTCCTCCAGAAAGCGATTGCGCACGTCGAGGTCGTCGATGAGGCTCCCGGACAGCACTTTGATCGCGACATGGGAGTCGAGCGCTTCGTCGTGGCCGAGCCACACCGCGGCGAACGCGCCTGATCCCAGGACGCGATCGATGCGGTAACGGCCGACGGTCGGAGGGAAGGACACTCCCGTATCATGCCCAACAAACGGGGAGTGTGCGCAGACGAGCATGGGGCGGCGCGATGGCATTCGATGAGCGGACCGAGGAACTGGCGGTCAAGGCCGCTCAGGGCGACCAGGCCGCCCTCAACGAACTGCTCGGCAAGATCCAGCCCGACGTACTGCGGCACACCTCGCGTTTCCTGCCCTGCCGGCAGGACGCCGAGGAGGCGTGCCAGGACGCGCTGCTTCAGGTGGCGCGGAACATCCACCGGTTCGAGGGCCGGTCGAGGTTCAGCACGTGGCTGCACGTGGTCGTCGCCAACTCGGCCCGTTCCACGTACCGCTCGCTCAAGCGCCGCTCGGTCGAGCAGGCAGGCGAGCTGCCCCAGCAGCGGCCCGACCCGCGCCGCACGAGCGTCATCGCGGGCTCGCGCGTGGACATCCTGGACGCGATGGAGGACCTGGAGGCCCGCAAGCCCGACCTGATCCAGGCGCTGGTGCTGCGCGACGTCTCCCAGTTGGAGTACGCCGAGATCGCCGAGCAGCTCAACCTGCCGCTGGGCACGGTCAAGTCGCGCATCCACGAGGCCCGCAAGCAGGTCCGCCAGACCCTGGGCGAGTCCTACACCTGACCCGGTCCGGCAGGGTTCGACTTGGGTGGCGCGCGAGCCAGACCGATGTGATCCCCTCAGTCGAGCGCCGCGAGCTGGTCGGCGAACCATTGCCTGGGCGGAAGCGCTGTCGCCGCCGCCGCCAGGCCCTCGCGCCGGGCCGCGCATTCCTCGCGTGGCATCAGCAGTGCCCGGTGGATCGCCTCGGCGGTCTGCGACACGTCGTACGGGTTGACCAGGAGGGCGTGGTCGGCCAGTTCCGCCGCCGCCCCCGCCTCCCGTGACAGCACCAGCGCGCAGCCGTTGTCCGACACCACCGGGGCCTCCTTGGCGACCAGGTTCATCCCGTCCCGTATGGGGTTGACCAGCAGGACGTCCGCCATCCGGTACGCGGCGAGCGAGCGCGGGAAGTCGTCGTTCACCTGGAGGATCAGCGGATTCCACCCCGGGGTGCCGAACTCCTCGGTGATGCGCGCCGCCGCCTCCCGCACGGCCTCGGTGTACTCGCGGTACTCGGGCAGGTCGTACCGGGACGGGTAGGCGAACACCAGATGCACCACCCGGCCCCGCCACTCCGGGTGGTTGACCAGCAGTTCCCGGTACGCGGCCAGTCCCCGCACGATGTTCTTCGAGAGCTCGGTGCGGTCCACGCGCACGATCAGCCGACGGTCGCCGACCTGCGCGCGCAGCGCCTCCAGGCGCGCGGCGACGTCGGGTTCGGCGGCGCGACGGCGCAGCGCGTCCCCGTCGATCCCGAGCCCGTGCACCCCGACCGTCGTGACATGGCCGCCGCGGGTGACCGTACCGGCCACGCGGTCGACCTTGGCGCCGGGCAGCAGCGCGCAGCAGTCCAGGAACGCCTGGGCCCACCGCTCGGCGAGGAAGCCGGCGTGGTCGGCGCCCAGGATGCCGTCCAGCACCCGCTCGCCGAGGTCGTCGGGCAGCAGCCGGTAGTACTCGGGCGGTGCCCAGGGCGTGTGCGAGAAGTGCGCGATCTTCAGGTCGGGACGGCGGTCGCGCAGCATCCGCGGCGCCAGCGACAGGTGGTAGTCCTGGATCGCGGCCTTGGCGCCCGCCGCGGCGTCCCTGGCCAGCGCGTCGGCGAAGGCCGCGTTGTACGCCTCGTACGACTGCCAGTCGCGCCGTGACCGGGCGTCGAAGTGCGGCATGCTCGGCGTGTCGTACAGCAGGTGGTGGACGAACCACAGCGTCGCGTTCGCCACGGCGTTGTACGCGCGGTGGAAGGTGGCGGCGGGGATGTCCAGCATCCGCACGGCCGCGCCTCCGATGTCGTGCCCGTCCAGGTCCAGCCTGCCGTCCGGCGCCCGCCGCGCCGCCTCCCGGTCGCCGTCCCCCAGCGCCGCGCACACCCACAGCGCTTCCGGGCCGTCCTGGGCCGCCCCGGAGCGCCGGCCGTCCGCCTGCCCGGGGCCGCCGGTGACCGCGGCCAGGCCGGACACCAGCCCGCCGCCCCCGCGCCGCATGGTCAGCGTCCCGTCCCCGGAAAGCGAGAAGGACACCGGCCCGCGGTTGGACGCCACCAGCACTTGGCTCATAGGGGAAGGGTCTCAGTTGGTGGACGGGCGCATCAAAGTGACCCGGGGGGAACCGGTATGTCCCCGTCCGGTCTTAAGGAGCGGCCCCGCGAGGCGCACCCGAGGGCCGCCGGTTAGGCGGGACGGCGCCGGGTACCAGGCGCGGATGAGCAGGTCCGAGACCACCATCACGGTCCTCGTCGCCGGGACGGCCAACCTCGTCCTCGCCATCACCAAGATCTTCGCCGGGGTGCTGTCCGGGTCGAGCGCGATGCTGGCCGAGGGCGCGCACTCGGTCGCCGACACCCTCAACCAGGTGTTCCTGCTGACCTCGCTCCGGCGCAGCGCGCGGCCGCCCGACCGGCTGCATCCCTTCGGGTACGGCAACGACCGCTACTTCTGGTCCCTGCTGGCCGCGTTCGGGATCTTCGTCGCGGGCGGTGGCTACTCCATCTTCGAGGGCGTCCTCGCCATCACGGGACGCGAGGCGGGCGGGGAGAAGGTCTGGCTGGCCTTCACCGTGCTGGGCATCGCGGCCCTGCTGGAGGGCACCTCGTGGGTACGCGCGGTCATCCAGGCGCGCAAGGAGACGCGGGACGGGCAGGATGTCCTGGACCACGTGCGCCGCACCCCTGACGTGACGTTCAAGGCGGCGCTGCTTGAGGACAGCGCCGCGATGATCGGGCTGGCCCTCGCCGCCGCCGGGCTGGGCCTGCGCGAGCTCACCGGTTCCCCGCTGTGGGACGGCGCCGCCTCGATCCTGATCGGCCTGCTCCTGGTCGGCGTCGCGATCGCGCTCGGCAGGGACAGCCGCAGCCTGCTGATCGGCCAGTCGGTGGCGCCGGAGGTCCAGCGCGAGATCAGTGCCGAGATCGCCTCGGCGCGCGGCGTGACCGGCCTGGACGAGCTGTTCACCATGCATTTCGGACCGGACGAGGTGCTGGTCGCCGCGAAGGTCCACTTCTCCGACGGCATCAGCGCGGACGAGGCCGAGGACGTCGCGGGCGAGGTGGAGCGGCGGCTGCGCGAGCGCATCCCGATCGTCCGGCATGTGTTCCTCGACCCGACGCAGCACGAACCCGGGCGCGCGGTGACGCGGCGTCGCCGCGCGATGTTCCGCCGCCAGGGCAACTCGCTGGCCGGCCCCTCCTGACCGGGCGCGTCGCCGGCGATCGGGACGGATCGGAATCCAGTGCATGATCAAGACGGGACGCGGGTAAGGTCTCAGCAGCCGGGACCCTGCTGTCCGCCAACCGGGCAGATCAGGTAAAGTCACGCATACGCCGCACACGTTCGGATCGTTCGTTCCGAGGGGCGCGGGGAGCACGGCGGCCTTGGCCGCTCTCCCAGCTCAGCCCCCGCAGACAACTTCATATCGCTCATCCAGAGGGGTGGAGGGACCGGCCCTGTGAAGCCCCGGCAACCACCTGGTTCGTACGCGCTCGCGATCCTGCGAGGCCGGCCGGGAAATGGTGCCAACTCCGGCCTGTGACCAAGGTGGCACAGGGAAGATGGGGAGAAAGGCCTCGCTTCATGGCAACCACGCCTGCCGACAACGGATACACCTCCTCCGCCGACCTCGGCCCCGCGACCGCACTGACGTGCCGGGAGTGCGGGCACAGCAGGGAACTCGGCCCGTACTACGCCTGTGAGCAGTGTTTCGGGCCGCTGGAGATCTCCTACGACTTCGGCGGCGTCACCCGCGAGTCCATCGAGGCGGGTCCGCGCAACATCTGGCGGTACCGGGGGCTGCTGCCCGTCCCGTCCAACGTGGCGGAGACGCCCAACACCGAGCCCGGCCTGACCCGTCTCGTGCGGGCCGACCAGCTCGCGGAGTCGCTGGGGCTGCAGCGGCTGTGGGTGAAGGACGACAGCGGCAACCCGACGCACTCGTTCAAGGACCGGGTCGTGGCGGTGGCGCTCGCGGCGGCGCGCGAACTCGGCTTCAAGGTGCTGGCCTGCCCGTCCACCGGGAACCTCGCCAACGCGGTGGCCGCGGCGGCGGCGCGGGCGGGGATCCGCAGCGCGGTGTTCGTCCCGTCCGACCTGGAGGCGCAGAAGATCATCACCACCGCGGTGTACGGCGGGCTGTTCGTCACCGTGGACGGCAACTACGACGACGTCAACCGGCTCGCCTCGGAGATCGCCGGCGAGGAGGAGGACTGGGCGTTCGTCAACGTCAACGTGCGGCCGTACTACGCCGAGGGCTCCAAGACCCTCGGGTACGAGATCGCCGAGCAGCTCGGCTGGCGGCTGCCGGACCAGATCGTGATCCCGGTGGCGTCCGGCTCCCAGCTGACCAAGATCGACAAGGCGTTCCAGGAGCTGATCAAGCTGGGGCTCGTCGAGGACAGGCCCTACCGCGTGTTCGGCGCCCAGGCCGCCGGCTGCGACCCGGTCGCGGCGGCGTTCAAGGCCGGGCACGACGTGGTGCGGCCGGTCAAGCCGTCGACGATCGCGAAGTCGCTGGCCATCGGCAACCCGGCCGACGGCCCGTACGTCCTGGACGTCGTCCGCCGCACCGGCGGGGCGGTCGAGGACGTCACCGACGAGCAGGTGGTCGAGGGCATCCGGCTGCTGGCGGCCACCGAGGGGATCTTCGGCGAGACCGCGGGCGGCGTGACCGTCGCGACGCTCCGCAAGCTGGTGGAGGCGGGCGCGCTCGACCCGTCCGCCGAAACGGTGATCATCAACTCCGGGGACGGCCTGAAGACCCTGGACGCGGTCTCCTCGCAGGTGGCGCCGAGCGCGAACATCCCCCCGTCGCTGGACGCCTTCCGCGCCGCGGGCCTCGCCTGACCCGCCACGACTCCGAGTAGCCAGACAGCCACAGCACAGCATCCCTTGGAGCCAGCAATGAGCACCGTGTCCGTACGGATCCCCACGATCCTCCGGAGCCTGACCGGCGGCGAGTCCGAGGTCAAGGCCGAGGGCGCCACCCTGCGCGCCGTGGTGGCCGACCTCGACGCCAACCACCCCGGCATCGCCGCCCGGGTCCTGGACGACAACGGCAAGATCCGGCGCTTCGTGAACGTGTACGTGGGGGACGAGGACGTCCGGTTCGCCGAGGGCCTGGACACCCCCACGCCCGAGGGCACCCAGGTCTCGATCATCCCGGCCGTCGCCGGCGGCTGATCGCCGTCCTCCCGGGTGTTCTCGGGATGATCAACCCGAGAACACCCGGGGAAATGGGCTTTTGTCCTGCTAAACAGGGGTAAAGGCCCAGCATGGGGATTGCGGAGGAGATCGCGGAGACGGTGGCGGCGCATCCCAGTGTGGCCCTGATCGAACCGATCGGCTCGCGCGCGCGAGGCACCGCGACCGAGCTGTCCGACTGGGACTTCCGGGTCACCACCGACGACTTCGGGCAGGTGGCCGCCGATCTCCCCGGCATGGTCGCCCCGCACGGGCCGCTGGCGGCCCAATGGGACCCGCTGGGCGACGTCGAGAGCTACCTGCTCATCTTTCCCGGCCCGGTGAAAGTGGACCTGATCTTTCCCGAGATGCCGCGCAGCCGGAACCGGCCGTGGCGCGTGGGGCCCGACACCCTCGCGGCAATGGACGCTCACTTCTGGGACTGGTCATTGTGGCTGGTGAGCAAACGCCGGCACGGGATGACCGATCGCGTACGGGGCGAACTGCTCAAGATGAGCCGGCACCTTCTGCGGCCACTCGGAATCGACACCCTTCCGCTCTCCCTGGAAGAGGCGGCCGACCGTTACGTGCGCGCCCGGGACCGCCTGGAGACGCGTTATGGGACGCGCATATCCCGCCGCCTGGAGGAAGAAGTCCTGCCTCTGGTACGCCAGTCGCACCGTGACCATTACCGGCCGTCTGGTCTTCCGTCATAGGGACTGTCCGTCCCCTCGGCCCGCCTATATCGTCGATCCCGATCATGCCGCGTCGACCCCGTCACGGGCCCACCGCAGGGACGTGGAGACACGGCCGCTGGTCGGCGGGCCTCGCGGTAGAAGGGGTGTGGCCCGAAGCACCAAACCGTGGCGCGACCACGTACGAGCGGCAGGTTTCGTATGGCGCAGGGCACAGTCAAGTGGTTCAACGCGGACAAGGGCTACGGCTTCATCGCGGTGGACGGTGGCCGGGACGTCTTCGTCCATTACTCGGCCATTCTCATGGACGGCTACCGCAGCCTTGAGCAGGGGCAGCGGGTGGAATTCGAGATCACCCAGAGCGACCGGGGCCCCCAGGCCGACTCCGTGCGCACCATCTGAACGACGGGCGCACGCGGACCTCGCGCCGAGTTCAGCGGCGGACGACCGGAGCCTGCCGGTCGAT
The DNA here is from genome assembly GCF_043906805.1 of Actinomadura sp. SCN-SB. Classification (NCBI taxonomy): domain Bacteria; kingdom Bacillati; phylum Actinomycetota; class Actinomycetes; order Streptosporangiales; family Thermomonosporaceae; genus Actinomadura; species Actinomadura sp. SCN-SB. The sequence goes on from NZ_JBIMPP010000040.1 coordinate 65,862, forward strand.
CTCACGCCCGAGCGTGAGCACCATGTCCTCGAAGGCATGGTCGCCGTACCGCTCCTTGAGCGCCCCGTAGACGCCCTTGCGGGCGGCCTCGCGCAGCATCCGGCTCAGGACGCTGTGATCGACCGGACGCCCGGCCTCAAACTCGTCATAGGCGTGCCGGGACGCCCGCAGCAGCTCGGGATGCGATGCCGACTCCGAAAGAATCATGCCTGCGGCGCTCTTGAGGTCCATCGGCCCAGTCTAGGGACGCCGAGTGACTCAGACCGTGAGCCGCACACCGGGGCCACCTGCTGGAAACGTTGACCGGCACACGCCGGCCCTTCGGCCCGCCGGCGTGGGACCGGCGCCCGCGTGGGCGGTGCGGAGGCGCGAAGCCCTGCCCTTGATGAAGGCCAGCCGCCCGCCTCGGGCTGGGGCCGGAGCGCCTGTAGGGCCTGCGGCATGCGTGCTTACGCTCTGGCCGAACGGCGGTGTCCCGGCGGCCGACGTGGCGGCGCGGGCCGGTCGTTCGGTGGCTATGCTCCAAGGCACGCATGTGCACTGCATTGACGGCGATGAGGAGATCTTGAACCGGCGCGGAGAGGCCGCGCCGGGAACCCCGAGCACGCCGTCAGCGGCACACGCCGGGGCCGTCTGCTGGGGGTGTTTTCCCAGGTCAGGCCAAGTCTGGGTAGATGGGGGACATACCTCTCGGCCGGGGCGTACGACGCTTGCACTCGACCGGGTAGAGTGCTAAAAAGCGATTGGCACTCTGCTGTGGAGAGTGACAATCCCACACAGTCTGGATCGGGGCGATGAGGTCTCAGCCGGCGGCGGAATGGCAGCCGCCGGGGGAGGCCGTCCGTCGCGGGCGTCGGCTCGGTCCATCATGGCCGTCTTGTTCCGGGAGGACTGGAGCCTATGGCTGCAAAGATGATCGCGTTCGACGAGGAGGCCCGCAGGGGTCTCGAGCGCGGGATGAACCAGCTCGCCGATGCCGTGAAGGTGACCCTTGGTCCCAAGGGCCGCAACGTGGTGTTGGAGAAGAAGTGGGGCGCTCCGACGATCACCAATGACGGTGTATCGATCGCGAAGGAGATCGAGCTCGAGGACGCGTGGGAGAAGATCGGCGCCGAGCTGGTCAAGGAGGTCGCCAAGAAGACCGACGACGTCGCCGGTGACGGCACCACCACCGCCACCGTCCTGGCCCAGGCGCTGGTGCGCGAGGGCCTGCGCAACGTGGCGGCCGGTGCCAACCCGATGTCGCTGAAGCGCGGCATCGAGGCCGCCGTCGAGCGGGTCAGCGAGGAGCTGTCCAAGCTGGCCAAGGACGTGGAGACCAAGGAGCAGATCGCCTCCACCGCGTCCATCTCGGCCGGCGACCCGCAGATCGGCGAAATGATCGCCGAGGCGATGGACAAGGTCGGCAAGGAAGGCGTCATCACCGTCGAGGAGAGCAACACCTTCGGGCTGGAGTTGGAGCTCACCGAGGGCATGCGCTTCGACAAGGGCTACATCTCGCCCTACTTCGTCACCGACCCCGAGCGGATGGAAGCGGTCCTCGAGGACCCCTACATCCTGATCGTGCAGGGCAAGGCGTCCGCCAACAAGGACCTGCTGCCCGTCCTGGAGTCGGTCATGCAGTCGAGCAAGCCGCTGCTGATCATCGCCGAGGACGTCGAGGGCGAGGCCCTGGCCACGCTGGTCGTCAACAAGATCCGCGGGATCTTCAAGTCGGTGGCCGTGAAGGCCCCCGGCTTCGGCGACCGCCGCAAGGCCATGCTGGGCGACATCGCCACCCTCACCGGCGGCCAGGTCATCAGCGAGGACGTGGGTCTGAAGCTGGAGAACACCACCCTCGACATGCTGGGCCGCGCCCGCAAGGTCGTGGTGTCCAAGGACGAGACCACGATCGTCGACGGCGCCGGTGACGCCAACGAGATCGCGGGCCGGGTGAACCAGATCCGGACCGAGATCGACTCGACCGACTCCGATTACGACCGCGAGAAGCTGCAGGAGCGGCTGGCCAAGCTGGCCGGCGGTGTCGCGGTCATCAAGGCCGGTGCGGCGACCGAGGTCGAGCTCAAGGAGCGTAAGCACCGCATCGAGGACGCGGTGCGCAACGCCAAGGCCGCGGTCGAGGAGGGCATCGTCCCCGGCGGTGGCGTCGCGCTGCTCCAGGCGGGCATCCCCGCCTTCGAGAAGCTGGACGTGTCCGGCGACGAGGCCACCGGTGCCGCGATCGTCCGGCGCGCCCTGGAGGAGCCGATCAAGCAGATCGCCGTCAACGCCGGCCTTGAGGGCGGCGTCGTGGTGGAGCGGGTCCGCAACCTGACCCCGGGCGAGGGCCTCAACGCCGCCACCGGCGAGTACGTCAACATGTTCGAGGCCGGCATCCTCGACCCGGCCAAGGTGACCCGGTCGGCGCTGCAGAACGCCGCTTCCATCGCGGCGCTGTTCCTGACGACCGAGGCCGTCATCGCCGAGAAGCCGGAGAAGGCCCCCGCCGGCGCCGGCGCGGGCATGCCCGACGCGGGCGGCATGGACTTCTGACCCGAAGCCCATTCCCGGCAACACGGCACAACAAGGGGCGGCCCACCAGGGCCGCCCCTTTCGCCTTCCCACCCCACCCAGCGCGAACCAACCCCACGATCACGCGGGAGTCCTCACGCTTCGCCGAGCCGTACTATCCAACCCGGCCGACTACCGCTGGCTGCACAACACGAGGACGGCGCGCTGTTCGACACCTTCCAGCTCCAGGCACCCCGGGAGCCAGGCATCCTCGCAGGCCGAAGCCGCCCAACGACGAGCGCCAGCGGGTCCGCCGTCAGGATCCCTGGTCGGGCAGTGATGAACCCTGCTGACGAGAGAGCCCGCCGCCGGTCGGTGGCATGCGGGAGTTCAAGGCACTCCCGCGGCCAGGCGTCTTCGCAGAGGAGGGCCGCCCAAGCGAGGAGCGCCAGCCGTAGGCCACCAGACCCGCCGTCAGGATCTCCGGCCGGGCAATGATGAACTCTGCCGACCGTCCCTACACCCGTTCCCTGAAGTCACGCGGAGCGGGACCATCTCGCCGAACCGGTGTCCGCCCTGGCGGACGTACGCGCCGACCGATCGGCTGCCCGGTGCGAGCCGGTCCGGGCACCACCCGGCCGCCGCACGCGAACACGGCATCGCCGCCGGGTCGGCCGTCGGTTTAGTGGGAGTTGGCGTGGCAGGAGAACGGCGGACTCCTGGATCGCTGGGCTACGCAGTGATGGCTATGCCGACGGCGATGTGCTCCTGCGTCGGCTGCTGGTTTCAGGCATCGCCCCCGGGGCCAGGCGTCCTCGGGAGGCGGAGCTGCTCAGGCGAGGGGCGCTAGCGGTAGATCTGCCGGGCTGGGCAGTGATGATCTATGAGTTGATTGCATCCTCGTTCGGTCTGGTGGGGCAGGGTGAGCAGCGGGCGGCGCCGCGTTCGCCCATGGCCGCGGACTGGGCGTGGTGCCGGTTGGACAATCGCCTGCGCTTCCCCGCTTACGGCGCCCCTTGCGCTTGTAGGGATGCCACTCACGCCGCTTGCACCGACGCGTTGCTTCTCGGCGTAGGCGGCGATCGCCGAGCAGTCGGCGTCCGTCGACCGGAGAGCTGCGAACCGTGAGAGCCGAAACAACACGGTTCTCTCGCGCTGCCCTCGTTGTGCAGCGCTCCGGTCGTGGCCGATCTGGTCTGCCTGCTGCGTTCGGCCTAGGTGCCGAGACCGCACACTGCTGCGTCCAGCTGACCGCCGCAGGTGAACGCAGCATTGTCGCCGGGTTGGTCGTACGGCTTAGCGCGAGTTGGTGCGGCGGGGCTGGCGGGTTGTTCGGGGTGGCTCGGCATGTGCGTGGCGATTGCTAG